>CAYXYO010000127.1:0-4512 GCA_964469365.1 uncultured Desulfobacterales bacterium
AGCCTCGGTTTTGATCCTGACAACGACAAGGAAAAGGAGGGGGACGGCAGGACCCCGGAAGGAATTTTCTATATTTGCAGCAAAAATCCCGCAAGCAATTTTTTCCTTTCCCTTGGCATAAGCTATCCCAACATGGAGGACGCTGAACGGGGATTGAGGGAAGGCATCATTACCAGGGAGCAATATAACCAGATCGTCAGGGCCATGAAAAAGGGTAAGCGCCCCCCATGGTTTACAAAACTCGGGGGCGCCATATGCATACATGGCGGCGGTGTCGACTGGGACTGGACTGCCGGTTGCATAGCCATGGAAAACAGACATGTGAGGGAACTTTTCAGGGCGGTTTCTGTTGGAACCCCGGTAATCATAAAAAATGCTTCAGGCATAAGATACAGCAACAGGTGGCGGTTTCGCAACAGATCTCCCCTGTATTGACAAGCAGATACGATGACTTTACTTCCAATATGCCCAACTGATATCAGAGATGAAAAAGAGACCTGACAACACTCCGGCCCAGGTGCTTCGCGGCAGGGTGGAGCGGGTGACATACGCCTCAAGCGAGACCGGATACGCCGTACTCAGGGTCAAACCTGTGCGCGGCGCCATGTTTACAGCCACCGGTCACGTGGCGGAGCTTGCAGACAACGCCGGTCTTGACGGTGTGGAATTTGACTTCACCGGCAAGTGGGGAATGACCCGCTACGGAAGACAGTTCGCCTTTACTGAATGCCGCATGATCGGCAGCGAACTGCTCTTTTTCCTCTCAAAGGTTGTCAAGGGACTTGGGCAAAAGATGGCAGCCCATCTGATAGAAAAATATGGGGAAAAGAGGCTTGTGGATATCCTGGATAACAATCCGGAAGAGCTGCTGAAGGTCAAGGGCATCAAGGAAAAACGGCTTGCCCTTATTAAAAAGAGCTGGCACAAACACAGAAATCTCAAGCGGCTCGCAGAGTATATCGGCAGCTCAGGCAGCGGCATCACCCCAAACCTTCTGATCCGCATATACAATCATTTTGAAGATGACGCCCTTGATGTCATAAGGGAAAATCCCTACTGTCTTACAGAAGTCAGGGGCATAGGATTCAAACGGGCTGACTCCATAGCGCTGGCCCTCGGCCTGGATGAAGCATCGCCTGAACGCATCAAGGCAGCCATATCCCACCTGCTTGTTGAAGCCGCCGAGTCCAATGGACACTGCTTTGTCATGCGCAGCAAACTTTACTCCATGCTTGCGGAACTCCTTTCTTCGGACACTTTCTCACCTGATCCTGAAAAGGTTGAAGGCATTATCACATCAATGATACTTGCCGGAGACCTTGTCTCTGACCAGGGAAAAAGGCTTGGACTCAGTTCCTACCGCTACATGGAGGACTGGATAAGGGAATTTTTCAGGGAACGGTCTCAGGAATGCGACAGGGCGGTTGTTTCATCCGAAGAGATCAGGCTGTTTCTCGATTCCTATGAAGAAAAACTCGGCTTTCTCCTTGCGGATGAACAGAAGGAGATCGTCAGAAAGGTTGCCCGGGAACCACGCATGATATTCGGGCTGGCTGGTTATGCCGGCACAGGCAAGACCACCATATGCGCCGCGATTCTCGACCTTCTCTCTTCATGTTACGCCGACCGTGATGATGTTGTGTGTTGCGCCTTTACCGGCATGGCCTCGTCCAGACTGCGGAAAACCACAGGATACGAGGCGCTGACCATACACAGTCTCCTCAAGTACAGGGGCAACAACGAGTTTGAACATGGACCGGACAACCCCCTGCCCCAGAGGGTTGTGGTGCTTGACGAGGCATCAATGGTAAGTCTGCCGCTTTTTTACCGTCTTGCCAGGGCGCTCAAGCCCTCTACCCTTTTTATCCTTGTTGGCGACCCGGCCCAGCTCCCGCCCATCGGCGCAGGAAACGTATTCGCAGACGCCCTGTCAGGCAGACTGATACCAGCCGTGCAGCTTGAAAAAATTTACAGGCAGAGTGAAGAGAGTGTTCTTACCCTCTTTGCCAATGAGATAAGGCGTGGCGTGGTGCCTGAGGGAGCGGCAAACAGAAACTGGCTGGATTTCAGGTTTGAAAAGGTTGAAAAACACAACATATGGGCTGCAAAACGGGAAAAAAGCGAGGCCGAATTAAGGATATTGCGGGAAGAAAACAACCAGGCGATACTTGACCGCATACTGGAAATAGTAAGGGAAAAGGCTGGGAGCCTGACCCACCCTGTATGGGATTTCCAGGTACTGACCCCCATGCGTATCGGTCAGCTTGGCACAGAGGTGTTCAACAGGGAGCTTCAGGCCATATTGAACCCCGAGGGTAATGGAAGGTGGTTCAGCCGGTCCGGGCTTGTCATACGTGAAAAGGACAAGGTGGTGCACCTGCAGAACCGGGACATGGAGATAATGTCCTGGGATGACTTTCTCAAAAACGGCAAGCACTTCAATGGCGACGGCACAACAAGACGCATATTTAACGGCAACACAGGCCTGGTAATGAAAATTGACCGGGAAGCGGAACAGTTCTACGTTGTCTATCCTGAACGTATTGTTGCCGCTTATGATTTTGATCATCTTGGCGATATAATCGAACTTGCATACGCCCTTACAGTACACAAGGCACAAGGCAGCCAGTACAAGCTGGTGGCTATCCCCATGACCAATTCACACTTTATCATGCTGAACAACAAATGGTTTTACACGGCAATTACCAGGGCTGAAAAAAAGGTGTATCTTGTGGGGCAGGAGTATGCCTTTAAACGCGCTTGCACCAATATAGAAGGGGTTAGACGGCAGACCTGGCTTGGACTCGAACAGGTGGAAGAGGGTTAAAATCCGCGAAAGTTATTTGCATGAATGCCTGCGCACAATCCTGTCATAAAAGGCGGAGAGCCTTTCCCTGTATTCGCCAGGCGTGATGCCCGCGCCCTTCAGCCCGCCCTTAAGGCTTATCTCGCTGAACCATGTCCTGTTGTCAGGAGCAACCAGAAGGTCTATGTGGGCAAAGGGAAATCCGCCTCTTTTCATAATCGTTTTACACAGGACGGCCTGCCTGTCATCCAGGCTGCACGCCCCTGATTCGCCGCCGAAATGTATATTGTTTCTGAATGACTTGCTGTTTTTTCTCCAGTAGCTTTCCTGGTAATCGTCAAGGATGATGACTCTTATATCAGTCGCTTCATCCAGAAACGGCTGCACCACAAAGGGGAAAAAATCATTATTCAGGGATACAGCATTGTACAGGTCTTCCATGGAGTGCCACAGGTTTATACCTGTTCCGCAGTCGCCCCTGTCCTGTTTGGATATAACCCTGCCTATGCCCCTGGCGGCATATTGCTGCGCGGCAAGCACAAGGTCCTTTCTGCATCTTATTACAGATGTGAGTGGGAGCATGAACCTGGCAAACACTGTGGCCTGCATGCATTTTGACCTGCTGAGCTGCTGTGAGAGAGGGGAAGGCACCACTTCGACTCCCCGAGAAAGAAGATCCAGAAAGATATACTCTTCACACGGTTTGATATTCAGTTGTCCAAGGACAAGGTCGCCAGCCCGGAGTTCGTCGTATCTTTCCCGCAGTATGGCGTTGCGCCTTATGATTTCTCCCATGACAGTATCCTGAATTACTAAAAGAGCATCTCAACAAAATGTCCATGAAACTTTGTCAGGTCTTCATCGCATTCGGCGCAGTAAAGGTGAACCGTTCCATTCATGGCGGAATCATCAAACAGGGCGGTAAAGCTGCCGTCCTGATTTTGCACATATTTTGTGGTAAGCACCACATTTTCAGCAATTTCATAGAAATGGCGATCATTTCCGCACACCGGACAGACAATGCGCTTGCCGGGATGCAGATTTTTGTTCCTGTCTGTTCCAATGACCGGCGTATCAGACACTCTTCTGTAATTCTTCACAGTACAAACCGCATCAAATTCTGTAAGTTGTTTTGTATACGCTGAGAGGTTGCCACATATTTGCCGGATATAAATGGGTCATGGCGCGTTTGTCCCCAACCCCAGTTTTTCCCATGCCCTTTTATAAATATCTTCCACCTGGACGGCTGAAAGTCCGGCTCCCATGCCCACGACCCTTGCAAATTCAGGACTCATGAAGTCTGATGGCGCGTGTGCGTCCGAATCTATTACAAGGTCAGCCCCATGCCTCAATGCCATTGACGCCACATGGCCATTTGTCAGGCCATGCCCCTTTCTGCCTGAAATTTCGAGCAGCACACCCTTTTGGGCCGCCAGCAGGACATCATCATCCTGGATCATGCCGGGATGGGCAAGTATATCCACTCCCGCTTCAATGGATGCCCTGTTCGTGCCTGGCGCCACAGGCTCCACCACGGTTTCCCCATGACTTACAACAATCATGGCCCCGAGTCTTCTGGCCTCATTGACCAGCACGCCTATCCGTTCAGGATGAACATGGGTAAGCTCAACCCCTGGAACAAGCCTGGTTGCGGATGTCCGGTTTATGGCGTCAGCCCCCTTGATTATGTTGGACAGGACAAATTC
>CAYXYO010000128.1:0-9216 GCA_964469365.1 uncultured Desulfobacterales bacterium
ATATTGATAATCAATAACAAAAGAGAGATAATATACATGTTACGAATGACGCATCAACGGGAAGTGATTCTTGAGGAGCTTGACAGGTGCCGCTCGCACCCTACTGCTGACGAGCTGTACGCCCTTGTCCGCAGCAGACTGCCTCGCATAAGTCTTGCCACGGTTTACCGTAACCTTGAGCAGATGTCAGAGGCCGGGCTTGTGAAAAAACTTGCCTTCGCAGGGTGTCAGAATCATTTTGACGGCAATGTGAAGGAGCATAATCATATAAGGTGCAGGGTGTGCGGCAAGGTCGCTGACCTGGAGGCTGTCGACTCCTTCGCGCCAGAACATCTGGTGCCCGGAGATTGCGGCTATGAAGATGTGTCTTGTCTCGTTGAGTTTACTGGTATCTGTCCTGCCTGTAGCGGCAGGAAAAATTTATGATTTTTTTTGTAAAATTGTGATTTTCTGAAAGGAGCAGACAGAAATGGGTTGCAAGTGTGGTTCAAAGGGACTGACTGAAGAGCAAAAGAAGATTCTGAAGGCCATGGCAGAGATGGGCGAGTGCGCGTCAAAGGATATCGCCGAGGCCACCGGTATTCCGGGCAAGTCTGTAAGTTGCAGGCTTACCTCGTTGAAAAAAAAGGGTTATATCGAGAGCCCGAAGAGGTGCAGGTATGTGATTACTGACACGGGCCGGGAGCAGATTTAGTCCCTGGGTTCGTGAGATTTTATACCCTGTTGATTTGATGGTTTTATTATAAATGTATTAACAATATAAAATTTAAAAGGAGATTTTGTCATGTGTACTATGGTTACCCAGGAAGCGCCGGATTTTACAGCCCAGGCAGTAATGGCAGATGGAACAATGGATGAGCTGACCCTCTCTTCATACAGGGGCAAGTATGTCTGTCTCTTTTTCTATCCCCTGGACTTCACCTTTGTGTGTCCCTCTGAGATCCTTGCCTTTAACAGGGCGGTTGATGCGTTCAGGGAGAAGAACTGTGAACTCATCGGGGTTTCGGTGGATTCCCAGTACACCCATTTCGCGTGGAGGGAAACCCCTGTTGAAAAGGGTGGCATAGGTCCTGTGAAATTCCCTCTTGTTGCTGATCTGAACAAGAAGATATCCATGGATTATGGTGTGTTGCTCCATGACGCGGGGATTTCTCTCAGGGGGCTTTTTATTATTGACAAGGAAGGTGTTATCAGGCATGCCCTTGTAAATGACCTGCCCCTTGGAAGGAGCGTGGACGAGGCCATGAGGATACTGGACGCCCTCCAGTTTACTGAAGAGCATGGCGAGGTGTGCCCCGCCAACTGGAAGCCTGGCGAGGAGGCCATGAAGCCTACTGCCGAAGGCGTGGCCGAGTATCTTGCGAAACACGCTGGATAACGACTGGCGGAAAACAGAAGACGGCAGGCAGGGTGCCTGCCGCGTGGATTTTTACAGTGCCTTGTAAAGAGCGGAAAGGCAATTTGTAAGGCATTTTTTTTCAAGGTGTGGGGGTAAATTATGAAGTTGAACAGTTTTTTTTCACTACTTATATGCGCTGTCTTTTTTGTGCCTGGAGCAGCCCTTGGCGTGGATATGGGCGCTCATCCTTATGACGATTTCAAATCGCCCCGATATTGCGGGTCATGTCATCGGGGGATTTTTCAGGAGTGGCGGCAGGGGCTCATGTCCCAAGCCTTTACCCACGAGTGGGATCAGGTGGAGTATTTCAGGCTCGCCCTGCCTCATTCAAGGAAGCTTGAAAAGGTTGCCGGTATAAAGGGCGGTTGCATAGCATGCCATTCCCCCATGGCCTTTATGAGCGGAGATATCCCTCCCCGGAAGGCCTCTGCCAATACAAGGGCAAATGAAGGCGTGACATGTGATGTGTGCCATTCCATTACAGGCACGTCTGAAAAGGTGCCCTTTAATTTCAGTTATAATATTGAGCCCGGCAGGGTGAAGAACGGTCCGAGAAAGGATGCGGTTTCGCCCGCGCACGCTTCGAAATATTCAGATTTTGTCACAAGCCCGGAGTTCTGCGCCACGTGTCACGATGAGAAGAGCCCTTACGGAGCGGTGGTTAAAGGCACCTACAGGGAATGGAAGGCCGGTCCCTATGCCGCTGAAGGCGTAAGGTGCCAGGACTGCCACATGTATCACGCGGACGGCAAAAGCGCTTCCATGGGCAAGGCCCGCAAGGGCATGGCGCACCATAACTTTCATGGCTCCCATGTGCCGGGCAAGCTCGCCGGAACTGTTGATGTGGCCCTTTACGCCGCGAGGGAGAGTGTTTCTTCAGGCGGCAAACTCAAACTCAGGGCAGAGCTTTTCAACGGCAAGGCAGGCCACTATATCCCATCCGGTTCTGCTGAAGAGCGTATGCTCTGGCTTGAGGTGTGGGCCGTTGACTCAAAGGGCAAAAGGTTTCATCTCCCTGTAAAACCTGCGGGTTTCAAGGGGGAAAAATATACAATAGCCGACTCCTCGGCCCTCTCCTACATGGCAATGGGCGAAATCATGGAGCTCGACGGTTACAAGGGAATAAAGCGTGACGGCAATGTGCCTGACGGCGCGCGTATTTTCAGAAAACCCTTTTTTGACCCGAAGGGCAGGCAGACCATCTGCCAGTGGTACACTGCTGACAACACCCTGGTTGATTACCGGATAGGCCCGAGAGAGACAAAGGTTGAAAAGTATGAATGGACGGTTCCACAGGACGCTGCCCCGGGAAAGATGACTGTTACGGCAACACTTTATTACAGTGAAATACCCTCCTCACTTGGAGAATTTTTCAAACTGCCCGGGTCTGAGTACAGTCCCATGGTGGTTAACAGCGCCAGTGTGGAAGTGGAGATAACAAAATAGTGATGGCATATTTGGCCTGTCACAAGGAAAGGAACGAAAATGGCTGAAGTAAACCGGATTTACAAGTGTGATATATGCGGGAACATGGTTGTTGTGCTCCACGGCGGACAGGGTGGCCTTGTCTGTTGCGGCCAGTCCATGAAGCTCATGGAAGACAACACCACTGACGCGGCCCTGGAAAAGCATGTGCCGGTAGTAAGCGGGACAGACGGCGGCTGCCGGGTGAATGTGGGAAGCGCGGCCCATCCCATGGAAGAAAAACACTATATCGAATGGATATGCCTTGACGAAGGGGGCGGCAGGATGCAGCTTCAGTTCCTGAAACCCGGCGACTCGCCTGTGGCGACCTTTGTCACGGACGCGGCAAACCCTGTTGCCAGGGCATATTGCAACCTTCACGGCGTATGGAGGGGTGAATGATGTTAAGTTCAAAGATGGAAGCGGCCCTGAACGATCAGATAAACAAGGAGCTTTACTCCTCATATCTTTATCTTTCCATGGTGTCATATTTTGATTCCGTTGACCTCGAGGGGTGTGCCGCCTGGATGAAGGCCCAGACCCAGGAAGAGGTGATACATGCCATGAAGATGTTTGATTATGTGAGCGAATGCGGAGGCAGGGTGACCCTTGAGGCCATTGAGAAGCCACAGGTTGAATGGGATTCCCCGCTTGCGGCCTTTGAACATGCCTATGAGCATGAAAAGTATGTCACCAGTCTTATAAACAACCTGATGGATATTGCCATTGAGGAAAAGGACCACGCTACCCGCATATTCCTCCAGTGGTTTATAACCGAGCAGGTTGAGGAAGAGGCGAGCGCAAGCGCCGTTGTACAGAAGCTGAAGCTCGCGGGCGAAAGCGGTCTCTTTCTTGTTGACAGGGAGCTTGGCCAGCGGGCGCTTCCCGTTCCTGTTCCCCGGACGTAGACGGCATGGCGTTCTGAATAATTTATCCGGCTGCCTTTCAGGAGTGTGAAGGGCAGCCATGAGACACAAGGAAAAACATAATGAAAAAATATAAATGTTCAATATGCGGATATGTCTATGACCCTGAGGCGGGCGATTCATCAGCCGGGGCGGCCCCCGGCACATCCTTTGAAGACCTGCCTGGTGACTATGTGTGTCCCGTTTGCGGCGCGTCAAAGGATATGTTCGCAGAAGAGTAAACATCTTTCAAGGAGAAGAAAATGAAAGTCCCTGAAATAAAAAAAGATATATTCTGGGTTGGCGCGGTTGACTGGAATATCCGTGATTTTCACGGCTATTCAACCTATAACGGCAGCACCTACAACGCATATCTGATGAAGGATGAAAAGAATGTCCTGTTTGACACAGTTAAGCATTCCCTCAGGCACAACATGTTTCATCACCTCAGGTCTGTTATCAACCCTGAAGATATAGATTACATAGTTGTAAACCATGTGGAGATGGATCACTCCGGTTCGCTTCCTGAAATAATGGAGCTTGTAAAACCTGAAAAGCTGATCTGTTCAAAAATGGGCAAAAAGGCCCTGCTGGATCATTTCCACAGGGAAGACTGGCCCTATGAGGTCGTTGAGCCCGGGCAGACCATAAGCGTTGGCAAACGCTCCATCCAGTTTATTGAGACGCGGATGCTCCACTGGCCTGACTCCATGTTTTCCTATATCCCTGAAGAAAAACTTCTTATTTCCAGCGACGCCTTTGGGGAACATTACGCGTCTTCAGAGCGTTTTGATGACGAGGCTGATATGGAAGTGGTCATGCAGCAGGCAGCCAAGTACTATGCCAATATACTGCTTCTCTATTCGCCGCTGGTGCGGAAACTGCTGAAGAGCGTGGCTGACATGGGCATTGAGATCGACATGATTGCCCCTGATCATGGGGTGATATGGCGTTCCCATGTGGGCAGGATACTTCAGGCCTATGCCGACTGGGCGAATTACAAGGCAAAAAAGAAGGTGCTTGTTGTGTATGACACCATGTGGCATTCCACAGAGATGATGGCCAGGGCAGTGCTGGAAGGCGTTCAGCTTGAAGGTGGAGTTAGCGTCGAGCTGGTCAATCTCTCAGCCACCCATCGCAGCGAGGTCATGACCAGGATCATGGAGGCCAAGGGGATTGTGTTCGGTTCTCCAACCCTGAATAACGGTATGTTGCCTTCCATGAGCGGCATGCTCACATACATGAAGGGGCTGAAGCCCGGCGGCAAGATAGGAGCCTGTTTCGGCTCATACGGATGGAGCGGCGAGGCTGTAAAACAGATGACCGCCATACTTGAGGATACGAAGTTTGACCTGCTTGATGACGCCAATGTAAGGATAAAGTACGTGCCTGACCATGAAAAGCTCAGGGATTGCGTGGAGCTTGGAAAGCGCATGGCAAGGGCGGTAAAGGCCAGTGACGCGGAGTAACTCCATGGATTGGAACACAGGAGAACAGAAGTGAAAATAGTTGTTGACAGAAATGTTATTGAGTTCGAACCGGAAACGCCCCGGGAAACCGTATCCCTTGAGGTGATGTGGAAGGTGGTGGTCGATTGTTATGGAGACAACAAAAAGATCGTGCCCATGGGGAATTTTGTGCCCGGGCATGACAAGGTTGCACGCTTTCATATAGAGGGCGTGCCCGGCGGCGCGACCACCTACTCAGAGGAACATAAGGCAGACGCTGATCATACATATTACTGTGCGGTATGTAACAAGTATATGAATGTTAAGGCCGGACAGCCTGTGCCACTCTGTTGTGGCCGTGAAATGGAAGTAATGGATTAGGATTGTCCGTTTTCATGGGTCGAAGAGTTGGCAAAAGGGTTGTTGAGCTCCTTGAAAATGGAGACAGGGCGGGTTTTGACCGTCTTCTGGACGAAGTGGAACCGGTGCAACTGGTAAGCCCCCTTGTCTCTTCCCTTTACAGTCCTGACCTGCCATTCAGGTGGGAAGCGGTGCTTGCCTTCGGCAAGGTCGCTGATGCCCTGGTCAGGCAGGCGCCTGAGTCGGGGAGGATTGTGATGCGAAGGCTTATGTGGAGCCTTAACGATGAATCTGGCGGCATAGGCTGGGGGGCTCCGGAGGCCATGGCAGAGGCCATGGCGGGAAACAGCATGCTTGCCGGTGAGTATTGCCGGATTCTGCTGTCATATATCAGGGAAGACGGGAACTACCTTGAATATCTCCCATTGCGGCGCGGGGCCCTTTGGGGCATGATGCGTTTTGCCAGGTTCAGACCCGAACTGTTTCAGGAAATTGACGCAGCGAAGTGGGTTCTGCCCTATCTTTACAGTGAAGATGCCGAGTCAAGGGCCCTGGCGGCCCTGTCCCTTGGATATTCCAGGGAGAGCAGACTGGCAGGCAGGCTTGAAGCCCTTGTTGATGACAACGCGCCTGTTTTGCTCTTTATAAACGAAAGCCTTCAGGAGATAACTCCAGGCAGGGCGGCAGGCATGGCTATCAGCATGTTGCAGTGAGTCAGGCTGTTTGCAGTGGCTGAAACAGGTAGCCTCAACAGGGAAGAAAGGGCCTGGGTCCTGTATGACGCGGGAAATTCGGCATACGCTGTGGTTGTCCTTACAGCCCTCTTCCCTCTCTTTTTCAAAAATTACGCCGCTTCATCCATCCCATCCCATCTCTCCACATCGTTTCTGGCCTACGCGGGCAGCGGCGCGAGCCTTGTCGTGGCGGTAGCGGCCCCCTTTCTCGGCATGTTTGCCGACAGGTCAGGGAAGCGAAAGGCGTTTTTTGTTTTTTTTACGGCGCTTGGCATCCTCTCTCTGCTCATGCTGGTAATGGTGGGGCAGGGGGATTGTCTGCCGGCCCTTTTTCTTTACGCCCTTTCCTTTGCGGGTTTTACCTGCGCCAATGTATTTTATGACGCCTTCCTTGTGGATATAGCGGCAGGCAAAAGGCGTGATACCCTTTCCGCGGCAGGATATGCCTGGGGTTATCTCGGTGGCGGAGCCGCCTTTGTTATTTCCATGGGTATTATCCAGTGTTACGATGTGTCAGGTTTGCCCGACAGGATAAGTGCCGTGAAAGCCGCCTTTGTAGTCACAGCGGCATGGTGGTTGCTGTTTTCCGTGCCTTTAATGTTTTTTCAACAATCTGAAACCACGGAACCTTCCCTGTCCGGACATGGTGGAAGCGGGCCTGGCGTCAGATCGCATCCGGGTTATCTGTCCGGCATACGCGCCACGTTCCGGGTGATAACCGGCAACCGCCGGACCCTGTTTTTCCTTCTGGCATATTTTTTCTATATTGACGGCGTCGGAACAGTTATAAAACTTGCCGCGGCCTATGGCGCTGACATGGGCATGGAACAGGGGGAACTCCTTGCGGTTATCCTTATGGTGCAGATAGCCGGTTTCCCCTTTGCCATGCTTTACGGCAGACTTGCCAGGAAATTTTCAGCGCGTATAATGATTCTTGTTGCCATAGGGGTGTATCTTGTGGTGACAGTAACAGGGTTTGCCATCTCCCTTGTGGAAGACAATAGCGCAAGGGTTTGCCTGTTCTGGCTGCTTTCCTTTATGGTGGCCACCTCACAGGGGGGGATACAGGCCCTGAGCCGTTCTTTTTACAGCAGGCTTGTTCCGGCCGGGCAGGCGGCGGAATACTTTGGCATCTATAATATTTCAGGCAGGTTCGCGGCTGTCATGGGGCCTGCCGTCCTTGGGGCGGTAACGCAGATCTCCGGCAACACCGGCTTCGGGGTGCTGGCCATAGCCCCGTTTTTTCTCGCCGGTGGCTGGCTTGTCTGGAAGGCGGGGCCGGAACCGGCCTGAAGGCAAGGGGAGAATGAATGAAAAAACTGAAACTTGTGGTGTTTGACTGTGACGGGGTCATGTTCGACTCAAAGGACGCCAACAGAAAATATTATAATGACATACTTGCCAGGTTCGGTCACCCTGCCATGAGCGAGGATGAGGTTGACTTTGTCCATACCCATAACGTGATGGAATCAGTGGCGCATATCTTCCGTCACTATCCCGATGATATTGACAGGGCTGAAAAATACCGCACAGAGGTGGATTATCAGCCATATCTTGAATATATGAAGATGGAGCCGGACCTTGTGGAATTTCTGGAATTCCTGACTCCTGACTACTGGCGGGCCATAAGCACCAGCAGGACAACTACCATGGCCACCATACTGGAGATGTTCGGCCTTGCGCCATATTTCGGCAAGGTAATGACATCACTTGATGTGAGAAGGCCGAAGCCTGACCCGGAGGCCCTGCTTGTTATCATGGAACATTATGGAGTTTCCCCTGAAGAAACTGTTTACATAGGTGATTCATTTGTGGATGAGGGACATGCCGGAAGTGCCGGGGTGCCCTTTGTGGCCTTCAGGAACAGGGCGCTTGACGCTGATTATCATGTCTCGTCTTTCCGGGAAGTCATGGGACTTCCGATTTTTGAACAACGCTGACAGAGGGCTTCCTCTATCTCCTTCTGTATGCTGTCCACCATTTTCAGGGGCTCATCGGCCCTGCTGATAGGGCGGCCTATTACCACATGATCCGCTCCGTCCATGATAGCCTGTTTGGCAGTGGCAATACGCCGCTGGTCGTCTGTTTCTGTGTCACGGTTGAGCCCTGGCCTTATTCCGGGTGTTACGATGAAAAAGCCGGAGCCGAATTTCTTTCTCAGCGCCGCAGCTTCAAGGGGTGAGGAGACAATGCCGTCACAGCCGAGTTCCAGCGCCTTTTTCGCCCTTATCCGCACCAGTTCCGCAACATCTCCGGCAAATCCCATCTCACGCATGTCAGACTCGTCAAAACTCGTAAGAACCGTAACTGCAAGTATCCTGACATCCCCCCTTCCCTGAATGGCTGCCCTGATTACCGGATCGTTGCCGTGCACAGTGGCAAAGGTTACCCCGTGGTTATTGAGCTGTTCCACAGCGCGTTGCACAGTGGCGGGGATGTCAAAGAATTTCAGATCAAGCATTACCCGGTTGCCGCGTCCGGTAATGTAGTCAACCATGGACCAGCCGCCTGCCAGAAAAAGTTGCAGGCCGACCTTGAAAAAACCTGTCCTGCCGTCCAGTTTGCGAACCCATGAGCGGGCAGTGTCCGGATCGGCAAAGTCAAGGGCGAATATTATTCTTTCGTTTAACGGGATCTCTTTCATGTAGTTGGCCTTGTTTGCATGGGAATGTTGTTCATGTTTGTCGGGACTGTTCGCGGAAAACTCATAATGTGGCAAGCGCATCCTCACAATAAGACATGGTGTCAGACAGTACGCTGACTGACACCGCCGGATTGATGGTGTCTGATTAATATATAGGGACCTTTTTATCTTGCGCCGTAGACATCCGGGGAGATGTACTCGCCGGGCGCGGGCAGTCCCGGATGCCCCTTTTCCTCCTCAACCGGACGGCTCACCCTTTCAA
>CAYXYO010000129.1:0-3538 GCA_964469365.1 uncultured Desulfobacterales bacterium
CGGTGCTTGTGAATCTGATTATGATTGCATCTTTATTTCCCGTCATAATCTTTCCTGATTAGTCCATCATTCATTTTGAAAACATACCTTGAAAACACAACAACGGTCGGGATGCCATGCACTTGAGCAGGCAGTTCAAGCATCATAAACAAGTATGGAATTTACCTTCTGACAGACGAGCCGTTTATGTTATGATACAGATGTATGCGAACTGATACAGACAAAAGTAACAGAACATTGTCAACAGGCTTCAAAAAACTCCATTTCCCAGGACAAGTCAAGAACATGGAGGCATATCATGAAAAAAGCGCGCTTTTATGAGAAGAATCCCGACGGCTCCACCCTCACATGCAGATTATGCCATCACAACTGCCGGATAACAACAGGAAAACGCGGAATATGCATGGTCAGGGAGAACATCGACGGAGAGCTCTACAGCATGGTTTATGGCAGACTTGTCTCTGCCAGCGCCGACCCGGTTGAGAAAAAACCTCTGTTCCATTTCATGCCAGGCACAAAGACCTTTTCCATTTCAACCACAGGCTGCAACTTCAGATGCCTTCACTGTCAGAATTACCATATTTCACAATATCCTCTCCTGCATCATGGAGAGACCGGCGGGCAATACATCGAACCGGAAACAGTTGTGCGGAATGCTCTTAATACAGGATGCAGAAGCATCAGCTACACCTATGTTGAACCCACAATATTCTATGAATACGCATTTGACACAGGCGTCCTTGCCAAAGAGGCAGGACTTAAAAACATATTTGTAAGCAATGGTTACATGCAACCCGGTGTAACCCGTGAACTTGCGACCTTTCTTGACGGAATAAATATAGACCTGAAGGCCTTCACAGACAGCTTTTACAGAAAAACGTGCGGGGCCTCACTCCAACCAATACTTGACAACATCAGGCTCTTTCATGAACTTGGCGTCTGGGTTGAGGTGACAACGCTTGTCATACCTGGTCTGAATGATTCACCTGGAGAACTCAGGGAGACAGCAAGGTTTATTTGCGGCATAGACAGGAAAATCCCCTGGCATGTTACAGGATTTCACCCTGTTTACAAAATGAGTGACAGGCAGCCCACAGACAGCGCGACCCTGAAAATGGCAAGGGATATAGGAATGGAAGAAGGCCTGGATTTTGTTTATGCGGGAAACAGGCCGGGAAGCAAAGGGGAAAACACACTCTGTCCGGGATGCGGTTATGAAGTCATTACACGTTACGGATTCAGCATTGTTGACTACAGGCTTAAGAACGGAAAATGTCCTGAATGCGGAGAAAGAATAGATGGTTTATGGGGGTAAGCAGGCGCCACGACGTGACCCTGCAACGCTGACATTGTTATTTGCAGGATTCCTTTACCAGGCGGCACATCTGTTCATGGTCATCGGCTATATAATCCGCCTCTGAAAGGTGTTCGGCTGAAAGGGTGGTCTTGATGGCAACGCACTTTGCCGAGGCCGCACGCGCGGCCCTGATGCCTGCCGGTGCGTTTTCAACAACCGTACAGTCTGAAGGCATAACCTGCATACGCTTCATTGCCTCAATATAAGGTCCGGGATCAGGCTTGCGTTTTTCAACCATATCTCCGGAGATTATGCATGACATGCTGTTTCTTATGCTGGCAGGCAGGACATCTTCAACAACAGAGCTGTGGGAACTGGTCACCAGCGCCATATTCCAGCCATCCTCTTTCAGGTCATCCAGTATGTCCGCCACGCCTGGATATGGCCTTACCGAAGAAAAATATCTTTTGCGGAATATCTCTATCTGCCTTGAAAGCACCCTGCTGAACCCTGACTCAGTCATGCGGCACCCATTGCCTGAAAAGATGGAGACCGCTGTTTCCGGCTCTATTGCGCCCTCATGCAGGTATATAAGTTCCTCCTGAACTTCAAAACCTTCCTCTGCCATGGCCTCCTGCCATGCCTTAACATGACAAGGCATGCTGTCCAGTATCACTCCATCCATATCAAACAGCACTGTTTTTCTCATATCAACCGGGGCGCTCTTCCAGGAACTCTCACGCAACATGCAAATTGGGTTTTGAGGCTGAGCTTGCCTTCTTCTTGAGGGGCTCCACCTCGTCAATCTTTCTGGGTACAAGCCCGTTTGACATAAAGGCCGTACACTGTTTACGTTTTTCAAA
This sequence comes from uncultured Desulfobacterales bacterium, assembly GCA_964469365.1. Taxonomy (GTDB): domain Bacteria; phylum Desulfobacterota; class Dissulfuribacteria; order Dissulfuribacterales; family QOAL01; genus CAYXYO01. The sequence continues at coordinate 2,161 of CAYXYO010000129.1, forward strand.
GGGACAGTCAGTAATATTCCAGCATGGGGTATATTTCAACAACTTTTTCACTGCCGCTATGGAGATGCCGTGTTCATGGATCATCTCCCTCAGGCACTCGATCCACTTTATGTCATCCATGGTGTAATAGCGCCACTTTCCCTTGCGCACAGGCTTTATGAGGCCTTCCTCTTCATAAATCCTGAGGGTACGCGGATGCACATCGAGCATCTGGGCAGCAACCCCTATGGTAAATATTGCCTTCTTTTCGTCAACCATGCCTTGCTCCCTTCGGTCATTGACGGGGAATCCACTCCGGGTGAACTCCCCGTGCCGTTATTTATTTATCCTATTAGAAGTGATAAAAGTTACCGTTTTCGGGATACAGGTATCAGTGTTCTCCATGATCTGTAAATGCCTTGCCGAAAAAGCGCTCGCCGAGGAGGAACGCGGTTCCTGTCAGACCGATGCCGCCGAGCACAACCAGTATCTCGCTTGCGGAAGGCGTGTAGCTCAGGAACTGGGGCAGGTCATTGTAACCCAGGAACTGGGGCACAATCTGGCCGGCTACAACCATGTCATAGCGGGCAAAGAACATCCCAACGAGGGTCATGAGGGCCGCGGCTGACATGGCAGGCACACTCTTGAGCCTTGTAAGCACGAGAAGCAGAATCGGGAGAACCAGGCCTATTGTCACCTCAAACACCTTGAAGTTGTTGGACAGGGGGCCATACACAAGGGCGTCTGCCGCAGTACGGCCAGCATGTGTTCCGCCCACATAGAAGGAAACCATTTTCCAGAAGGTCGCAACGCTGATAAGTATAAGCATGAGCAACAGCACCTTGCCCGCGGTCTGGATTCCTTCGAACTCGGCTGTTTCCATCTCTCTCTTTCTGATGGCAACTGCATAGTGGTTGAAAAGGATGGCGGCCGCTGCGCCTGACATGAAGGCACACGCGAGGAAGTATACAGGAAGCTGTCCGCCATACCAGAACGGCCTGCTTGGAAGGGTGGCGAAAACGCCGCCGAGGCATGTGTTGGCGGCAACTTCAGCAAGGGCGCCACATACGCCAAGTATAACGGCGAGCTTGTACTGCTTTGTAATGATCATCCAGAACTCCACTACCATAAAGCCAACGGCAGTGCCGTACAGGGTACCCATCCACCATATGTTGGATGTAAGATTCGGAGATATCACATTATAGAGCAGCATGCGATGAGGGTTCTCGATTTCAAAACCGATTACGGCAAAGGCGCTCATGATTGTGATGATGGAGCCCCATACCAGCCGGTTCCCCAGGGGAGCCAGCTTGTTTCCCCCCAGCACATGGCTTATGGCCGCAAGCAGGCAGAGACCTGTTGAGGTTATGGCAAAGAAGGCGTATGTTGAAATAAGTAC
>CAYXYO010000130.1:0-6279 GCA_964469365.1 uncultured Desulfobacterales bacterium
ATGCATTCTCCCCCGTCCACGGTCTTGAGGAATGCACTTGCTTTCCTTTACAGTGACAAAGACCCACACCAAGCCTTTATGGCCTATCCAAACGGTTCCCCCGCTCGGCTCAGCTATTATGACCTTCTTAGGTATTGGGTATTTCCTTGAAAGCACGTTAACCCTATACCCAGTGCCGCAAGCCCCTCCTATCTCTTCATCTGGGACAAAGACCGCTTGGGCGCCTTTAACTTTTGTCATGGCTAGCGCTATTGAGGCTACACCTCCCTTCATATCAGTTGCCCCCCTTCCGTAAAGCTTATTTTCGACCAGTTTTGGAACGAAGGGATCGGTTTCCCACCCTTCGCCGGGTGGCACAACATCGTAATGGCCGTTAAATTCTATTACCTTCTCTCCTTCGGTCTCGGCAAAAAGTATATACCTTTTAGAGCCTTGGGGACAATGCTCCTTTTGGTAATTTGGATCTACTTCCTCGATCCAAGCCTTTACCCCTCTCTCCTCAAGCCAATTCTTTAGAAACCTTACAAAATCATAATATTGCCTTCCTTGAGGGGAAACGGTGTCGAAAGATATGAGCTCGGATAAGAGTTTAACAGCTTCCAAAAGCGCCCACAGCAAAACTCAAGCCGGTCTCCTCTTTCCATGCCGGCGCATACCTGACATGGAACTGACAACAGGCCGACCAATGAAAATCAGTTGCGCCACCCTTGTTTGCATTTGCATATTTCCCTGTTATTATCCCTATCGTCACACATGGAAATGTGCTAAACTCATGCAAGATTGATGCGGCAAAGAAAACTGTCTTTTGAATTTCAAGGAAAACAAGGGAGAGATTAAACAAATATGCTTGATATAATAAGAAAAAATGCAGGTTCATGGCTTATAAAATTTATTCTTGGAGCTATTGTTCTGGTTTTTGTATTCTGGGGAGTAGGCTCATTCACTTCAAGCAGAATGGATGTTGTCGCCACGGTAAACGGGGAAAAAATACTGCTTTCAACATACAGGCAGGCATACAACAACACAGTGGACAGGTACAGCAAGATGTTCGGCGGACAGATCCCTGAAGCATTCATGAAGCAGCTTAACCTGAAACAGCAGGTGCTGGATTCCCTTGTTGACCAGACACTTATACTTCAGGAAGCAGCCAGGCTCGGAATAGTTGTTTCAGACCAGGAAGTGCAGGATGTAATCATGCATATAAAGGCATTTCAGAAAAACGGGGTCTTCAACAAGGACTATTACAGACGCGCCCTGAACAATGCCAGGATGTCTCCTGCGGGATTTGAGGCCAATGTCCGCCAGGGCATTGAACGGGAAAAGTTCACAGCCATGCTGAACGCCGGCCTATATGTGCCTGAAACGGAAGCAAAAGAACATTACATGTACAACAATCAGGAAATCAACATCTCCTATGCCATGATTACATCAGGGGAATGCTCTTCCGATGTAAACGCAACTGACCCGGATATCTCTGCATGGTATGAAACCCACAAGGAACGGTTCATGACAAAACCGCGTATAAAACTCAGGTATCTCCTTTTCAGCAAGGCAAAAATTGCCGCTGACGCAAATGTTACCGGGGCGGAAATCGCATCATATTATGAAAACAATCCATCCGAGTTCCAGGAACCCGAGACAAGAAAGGCGTCCCACATACTGTTGCGCATACCACAGGGAGCGGATCAGGGTGTGGTGGATGAGAAAAAGAAAGAGATTGAAAAAATACGTGAAGAGATAATCAGCGGAGCTGATTTTGCGGCTGTGGCAAAGGAAAAATCAGAAGACCCGGGTAATGCCAAAAAGGGTGGAGACCTCGGCATGGTAAAAAGGGGCATGATGGTTAAACCATTTGAGCAGGCGCTCTTTGCCATGAAAGAGGGGGAAATAAGCCAGCCTGTCCGCACAATCTTCGGATGGCACATTATCAAACTTGACAAGATTACACCGGCCCAGAAAGAACCCCTTGAACAGGCACGCAACCGGATTGAAAAAACCTTGCGAAAAAAACAGGCGGCGCGGCTTATATGGGAAAAAGCCAACAAGGCATATGACATGATTATTGAACTTGGGGGCCTTGACGCCCTTGCCGACCAGGAAAAGCTCAAAATTCACACCACTGATCTCTTTGACGAGACATCTGTGCCTGCTGTGCTTGGGGCAAACCCGTCAGTAAAACAGGCAATTTTTGCCTTGCAGGAGGGCGAACTCAGTTCGCTTTTCGAGGTCCCGGACGGCGTGCTTGTGGCAGAGGTCGAGAAAAAAATAGCGCCTCACATTCCTGAGCTTTCAAAGGTCAAGGCACGGGTAAAAAGATTGGTAACAGATGAAAAAGCAGCTGAATTGTGTGAAAAAAGGGCTGAGCAGCTCCTTGAAACGGCAAAAACAGAGACACTTGCCGCAGCCGCTTCCAAATTTTCCCTGAAGGTCATGGAGACAGGTTTTTTTAAACGTACAGATACAACTGGAGGCGGCAAACTGCCCGCAACCGTAATAAAGGCCGCAAAAGGGCTGTTTCAGGGCAAAAAATATCCTGACAACGTAATAAAAAACGGTTCGGTTTTCTATGTGCTCGAATTCAAGGCTGAAAAACCCGCGTTAATAACCGGATTTGAAAAGGAAAAGAAGAACATCTCCGAAGACCTCCTCAAAAACAAGCAGCAGATGCTTCTTGACACCTGGCTGACTGACCAACGCAAGCAGGCGGAAATTGAATATAAAATGAAATTATAAAACACGACAGCCGGGTGACCTGATGCAGCTTGCCATCATGTTCGCAGACATATCGGGAAGTACCCGCATATATGAAGTCACCGGAGATATTGTGGCGGAACAGGTGGTGAATGAGTGCCTGGCAACCCTTTCCAGATGCGCCGCCATCTTTGAAGGCAGGACTGTAAAAAACCTTGGTGACGCCATACTGGCAGTATTTCCTTCTGCCGAAGCATCTGTGGAGGCTGCCATTGAGATGCACAGGACTGTCCCGGAGATTGACCTGCCTGAATACAGAAGCATGGGGATACCTCCACTTGACATACATACAGGTATCAACTCCGGAGATGTCATAGAGTCACAAAATGATATTTTCGGGGACGCGGTTAATGTGGCAGCGCGCATGATGTCCATGTCGAAACGCGGTCAAATCCTTGTTACTGAAGATATATTTGCCGCGCTTCCGGGCCGGTTGCAAGACATTGCCAGGCCCGTTGACAAAACCACTGTCAAAGGGAAAAAAAGCGTGATCCTCGTATATGAAATCGTATGGGAGCAGGAAGACGCTACCATCGTGGAGGAAATGCCTGCCATGCATCAGCGAGAAGCCGCCATGCATCTAAGCCTGGGAGACGCAACCATAAAGGCCGGGGCATTTAATCCCATGGTTACAATCGGCAGGAAGGAGGAAAATGACCTTGTTATACATGACAAGAGGGTATCACGCTTTCACGCCTCGGTTGAATACAGGCAAGGCAAATTCTGGCTGCATGACAAAAGCGCGAATGGAACATACATCCTCTTTGACAGCAGTCCCCCTCTCCACCTGCGGCATGACAAAGTCATGCTGACAGGTTCAGGCAAACTTTTTCCAGGCCATAACACTATTAAGGAAGGCGCCCGGTCAATTACCTTCAGGCTTGATGTGTGACCTGGTTAGTCTGTATTCTATTTTCCTATCCTTACCCTTGACTGTTCACTTTTCCACAATTCATAAAAAATTTAACACCAATCTTGTAGCCCGGACGCCGGCAGGCAGCCACACAACGTATTTGGCATCAGAAACCCTGCGGGACATCCAGACATGCCATTATGGAGGAGAAGATTTCAGTACGTCCGTCATGGTTATCCCCCCATGGACAACCCCTGCTGAAAATAACCAACTCAACCGGACAAAATGGCCGAAACTGTCCAGGAATAACAGGTTGACTCCCGGCTTTTCTTTATGAACCAGAAAAAATCAGGACAAAAAAAGGGGGCATTAAAAGCCCCCTCAGGAATTCACTTGAAACAGATCAGCTTAGCAGCCTTCTACAGCGGCAGCCTTCTTGACCTTGATTTTTACAGCATCGCCTGCGCTGGCCTTGCACTTCTTGTCCAGCTCAATAATAAGTTTTCCGCCCTCATTTGCCACTACATGACCCTTGCACTTGGCGGCAACACCTACGCCTGCAAAAGCAACACTGAAAAGAGCCGCAAGGGCCAGAGCTGTAATTTTTTTACGCATAATTTCCTCCTTACATTGTTTTACTGGCAACAGTAAAAAATACATGATGCCTGTTTTTAATTTACTCAATCTGTAGTAATATAAAATTTACTACTATGTCAAGAAAAACTTTCGCCCTGAACAGTGCAATATACAGACCGGAAAGAGCCTGCGACTTACAGACACATTGCACAAATCCCATAAATACTGCAAATGAAGGCTGACAATACCCAGACATCCCATATGTGGCCAGACACGGACAGCAGAAACATGATAAAGCTCCTGCTCGACCTTGCGCAGAAGCTCAACAACAATTTTTTTGCTGCCGGAGACCTGACCGACATACTGAATGCCGTGCTGGTGGGCGTGACAGCCGGGGAAGGCCTGGGATTCAACAGGGCTGTTTTCTTTGAATACAATACCGCGAGAAACCGGCTGCAGGGGAAACTGGCAGTAGGGCCCGCCAACCTGAAAGAGGCAAATGCCATATGGCATGAAATAGAAGAGAGCAAACTGACCCTCTTTGATATCATGGACAGGGTCAAGGATGAACTGGGTGAACCTGGAGACCGTCTCAACAACATCATAAAGGGCATGACAATACCCCTGTCAGGCGCTTCACCCGTTGCCCGTTCAATCAGGGAACGACGCGCCGTGCATATCACCACGGATACCTGTTCATCATGCTCTACCCACTGTTTCTGCAGGCAGATCAACTCCGATGAATGCGTAATAGTGCCCCTTTACGCCCAGGAAGAAACCTTTGGGATCATCTTCGCAGACAACTTTGTAACAAAAAACGCTATTACACAAGACGATATAAATGCCCTTCACCTCTTTGCCAGCCTTGCCTCCATGGCGGTTTACCAGACAAAACTCTATGAAATGATGAACTCGAGACTGCGGCAGATGGAACAGTTGAACCAGGAACTGGAAAAAAGCAGGGACCGTATTGTTGCCGCAGAACGATATACCGCCCTTGGCAGGATGTCAGATCAGCTTCTGCACGAAATAAGAAACCCGTTCTCTGTAATCGGGGGCCTGGCCAAACTCCTTGAACGCAAAAACAGCGACAAGGCACTGGAAAACTATATTTCCACCATTGTCACCCACAGCAGGCGCATTGAACAGAGCCTTGACAATTTGGCGGAATTTGTCAATCTGCCTGAACTTGCAAAGGAGCCCGTGTATATATGTCAGTTGATAAGGGCGTCTGTTGACCTTCTCAAATCAGAGATGGACCGTCACCATATTGCCTGGCATGTAAGCCTGCCAGAAGCAGACCCACTGCTTCTGCTGGACAGAAATCATTTTCAGCAGGCAATACTGAACGTAATGCGAAACGCCATAGAAGCCATGGCGGACGGCGGCATGCTGATAGTGGCCATGGAGCGCAAGGACAATGCATACGAGATAAGGATTACCGACACCGGACTGGGCATAGCCAAGGGGCATATCAAAAAAGTTGATGAACCCTTCTTTACCACCAAGACCCATTCCATGGGACTGGGCCTTAGCCTTGCCAAACGCACTGTGGAAATGCACAATGGACAGCTTCACATAACAAAAAACAGGATAGGCGGCACAACCACCATTTTCCTGCTACCGGACAACATCCCCTCATAAAAAAAGCCGCATCATCTGATGCGGCTGATACTCTTTTGAAGCAGGCCCCTGAACAAACCGGAACCTGCTTTTCAGAGTCACTTAAGGACGAACTACTCCTTTTTCTTTTTCTTTGCCTTTGTAGCCGTTGCAGCAGCCCCCTTGGCGCCTCTCGGACCCCTTGGCCCCCGTTCACCCGGTGGTCCCTGTGGTCCCTCAGGGCCTGGGTCGCCCTTGTCCCCCTTGGGGCCTGGCTCACCCTGGGGTCCCTGCGGTCCCTCAGGTCCCGGATCGCCCTTGTCCCCCTTGGGGCCTGCCGGTCCGGGATCACCTTTGTCGCCCTTGGGGCCTGGCTCACCCTGGGGACCAGGATCACCCTTGTCTCCCTTGGGACCCGGCGCTCCGGCCTTGCCCGGAGGTCCCGGATCACCCTTGGGGCCCTGAATGGAACCTGTTTCAATGGCTTCCCTTAACCC
>CAYXYO010000131.1:0-12777 GCA_964469365.1 uncultured Desulfobacterales bacterium
CAGGGTCAATACCTGTAGCGAGCTGAACAAATTCCTGCCCGGTCTCATCAAGCTCCTGCTCAAGTTTACGAATCGCCTTGCCGGTATCTGGGTCATCGCCTAAGGCGTCATGCTTTAACATCTCCTTTTTCTTGCGTAACTCATGCTGCAATCTTTTGCGATGTTCGGCAATTTTTTTCAGGATATCCAGGGAAGCAGGGCCATTCATCTTATCTACAGACAAATTCTCACTATCTTCAGGAGGATCGGCTCCATATAAAAGGTTTACTGAGACAGTCGAAAGGCCACAGAACAACAGCAAACAACATGAGATGGTTACAAAGAGAGATTTCATACTTTTTCCTTTATCTGAAAATCGTACCAGTGCCTCAACCGGCATAGCCCCTGCCAGCCTGAACCTGTACAGAGACAATTCTATATATCACGAAACAGCACATATCAACAGATAAAGACCGCACATTATGCACATGACCGATGAAAATCCGAACATAACTTCTCAAAAGGCAAATTCTGTTGCAATGATGAAAAAACAGTCAATTTCGCAGGACATCCTCAATATTCGTCCTCTGCTTTTCCATAATATAATCAATTGACTTTTCACAATGCGCAACTATACTGACTTACTATGGTTGGCCATGAACAAGCGGGGCTAAAACATGAAAAGAGTAATGGATGTTACCATGGCCCGCGAACAACCCGGCACATTGCTGGGTAAGGTTTTTCAGAAAAAAGATATTGTTGTGACACAAGGCAAGGGGAAATCATTAGCAAAAATGACGCCTCTTGAAAATTCTGACAATCCCGACACCCCGCACCCATATATTTCTTCACAACAACAGGCCCTGCCGAACGAAACACCTGGCGGCCATATCCACAAAAGATAATAATATTAACATGTTAAGGGCATACATAAAGAAAAAGAACAGAGTCAAAGGAACGATACGGCAAATAATCGGCATGTATTAGACGCGAATGTCGTCAATGGTGCCGGAAAAAGAGAGGAATCGAATGCCGAACTCTGAAAAGACATTGCTTGCAGCACAGGAGATAGACAGGGCACTCAGCCGGATGGCCTACGAAATAGCCGAACGTAACATGGGTTGCCGGGAGATGGCCTTTATTGGCATACGGACAGGCGGGGTGCCCATTGCCAGGCGTCTTGCCACGCGGGTTGCGGACATAGAAGGGGAGACACCCCCTGTGGGCATACTCGACATAACCCTGTACAGGGATGACTGGAGCAGGCTGAGCCAATACCCCATTATCAGAAGCACGGAAATACCCTTCTCAATAGACGGCAGGCGTATCATACTGGTTGACGATGTGCTGTACACAGGCCGCACCATCAGGGCAGCCCTTGACGCCATTACCGACTTTGGAAGACCGGCCATGATCCAGCTTGCGGTGCTGGTTGACCGGGGCAGAAGGGAATTCCCCATACAGCCTGATTTCACAGCCCTTTCCCTGAACACCTCGGCAGAAGAACATGTCAACGTCTTTCTTGAAGAGATCGACGGCAGGGACATGGCTGTTCTGGGGAAAAAACAGTAAACAGTCGCCGTAGCTGTCACGCCCCCTTTCAGGCATAACAGATTCAGCAAATGGAAAGAACGCTCCACGTCATGCGAAACAGGCCGGTCGGAATAACAATGGGATGCCCCGCGGGAATCGGCCCGGAAATTATTGTCAGGGCCTTTGCCCAAAATCAGGAATGGGCCAGGGAGAGAACCTGTGTGGTGATTGGCAGCAGGACAAGACTTTCCGAAGCTGCTGCCATTCTGGGCATGGACGCATCTTTCACCAACTGGAGCAAAGAAACAGGGTTTTCAGAAAAAGAAGGGCCTGGCGGCAAGGTCACAATCCCGGTACATGACATCCAGGCAGAAGCCGACGAGGGCCTGCCATGGGGCAAGCCGGACGCCATAACCGGGGCCGCATCCATGAAATATCTGACACGCGCCATTGATCTTGCCATGGAAGGCGCGATACATGCCATTGTAACAGCGCCTCTGAGCAAACACGGCCTGAAGATGGCGGGCATTGACTTTCCGGGCCACACAGAGATACTTGCAGACCGGACAGGCGCGAAAAGGTATGCGATGATGCTCGCCGGTGAGAGACTCAGGGTGGTGCTTGTCACCATTCATTGTCCATTAAGAGACGTGGCAGGCCTGCTCTCCCTCTCTGCAATCATGGATACCATAACCATCACACATGATTCCCTGAAGGAACAGTTCGGCATCTCATGCCCTGAAATAGCGGTGGCTGGCCTGAATCCCCATGCCGGTGAAAACGGGATGTTTGGAAATGAGGAATCTGAAATCATCGCGCCTGCCGTCCGAAAGGCAGCCTCCCGGGGCATTCATGTTTCAGGACCGTGGCCGCCTGACACACTTTTTTACAATGCCGTAAAGGGTTCGGCTGACGCTGTGGTATGCATGTACCATGACCAGGGACTCATTCCCTTCAAACTGCTTCACTTCAGCGACGGGGTAAACATAACCCTTGGACTGCCGATAATACGCACTTCAGTTGATCACGGCACCGCTTACGACATTGCTGGCATGGGCGTCGCCTCTCCTGACAGTCTCATTCAGGCTGTGCGCGCGGCCCTTTCAATGGCAATCAGAAGGGGAACCTCATAAGGAAGCTCCTGAGCCTTCCCCTTAACAACTTGAAGGGGTTGAAGGTCTCGGGCTTCAAAACCTCCGGCAGGAGAAAACCTGTCGCGTCAAAATCTTCAGGAAGGGCCACCGGATATGCTATATTTTTCCTGAAAGCGGCAGGCATATTCCTTTTCCTTGCCTCACGCCACAATGATATTCGTCTGTCATGCGGCGAGATACCAAGCAGATCATAGACTGCCGTATCAAGCGCAAAGGGAGAGGCCGAGGCTGCAAGCAGATTCAAGCGGAAAGGAGCGCCATTAACAGGACCGGTTATGTGCATGGCAGTCACCGCGTCAAGGATATTGCAGGCCGGGGCCAGCATCTCAGCCAGTTCAAGGATCAGAGATGGAAACGCATTCTTTACATCGCCATGCCTGAAATGGGCAAGGGCCTTTCTGAAGCCGCACACCGTGCCGAACATGTTTTTCACCCCGGCTGTTATTCCCATCTGACAATGGGCCTTGAGCTTGGGAAGATTTACAATGAATTCGGCTTCCAGTACCTTTTGGGAAATAGCGGTCCTGATGCCACAGGGCAGGGTCACCGGCACAGGCCGGTCAAGTTCATCCACCCGGACTCCAATTTTGCCAAGCATTACATCCAGTCCACTCCTTGCAGCCACCTTTGACGGACTTCCAAAGGCAGGAGAGTCTCCGCAAATCACCCTGTTGCCATGATCCTGAAGAAATGCGCACACGGCAGTCACAAGAAACGGGTTGGTAACCGCAATGAATGCGTCAGGGGAGACAAGATTGGGCTTTACCAATACTGACGCGCCTGAGGGAACCGGCATGCCCGACGAGCTGAACAGGGACTCCACCACAGTGCTGTCAACAAAATCGTGGCAAACAGTTGAAAGAAGAGAGACTGGAAACCTGCTGAAATCAGCCATAAATGACATTTAGACGCAACTGACTGAAAAGTCAAGCAGAAAAAACTGTTCAAGATTTACTGCAAATTGCCCGATAAAAGATAAAAATGCGCATGGCTCCATTACATGTTACCATGCGGCATGGCAATTCAATATAAACCAGACCAAACTGTAACAACAGAGGCCGGAGGACTTCTTTATAATGTCTGTCCAGAAAGTAAGACAAGGTGAAATCACTATTGCCAGGGAGACCGGCAGCATACTTGAGGCGCGATCACTGGGCGCCACCCTCGCTGTATGTCTGAGCGATCCGTCAACAGGCATATCGGCGGCAGCCGTATTCGTGGTGCCTGGCAAGACAGAAGGTATAAAAATTCCAGAAGATATGACAGCCGTGTCCGTAACATCAGGGCTGCCAATGCTATTCAGGCAGTTTATGGAAGCGGGGGCCTCCAAGGCAGGCATGAAGATATGGTTCGCGGGATGTGGAAGGTTCATGGAAAGCCCGCCTGAATTTGACCTTGGGCTCAAGCTCTACTCCATGGCAAAAAAAATCATTGAAAAAAACGGGCTCAAAATCGCCGGAGAGCATGTTGGAGGAGCGCTTAACCGCTCTGTTATGATTGAAGCGGGAAGTGACCATATTACAGTAAGGCTGGCTGACAACACGGAGGTTACGCTATGAACGCAACAGGGAACATTGACTTTACCCTGGATTACGTCTTCGAAACCCTTTCAGAACTGCCTGTTTTCCCCAAAGTTGTACAAAAAGCCATGGCGATGCTGGATGACCCTGATATCAGCATAAGAGAACTTGCAAAGACCCTGAAGTTCGACCAGGCCCTCACAGCCAATATTCTGAAAATCACCAACTCAGCCCATTTCGGACTGGCGCAACGGGTATCTGACCTTGAAACCGCCCTGCCCCTTCTGGGCCAGCACCAGATACGGCAGGTTCTTATGGCCAGCGCCGCAGTACCCTATCTTACCAGAAGCATGGATGGCTACTGCATGAACGCCTCTGACCTTTGGGCGCACTCAATCTGCTGCGCTGTAATCTCGGAACTACTCGCTGACAAATGCAACTTTTCTTCCCCGCCTGCTCTTTTCACAAGCGCCCTGCTCCATGACATTGGGAAAATCGTCATGGAACTCTACATAGGTCCCAGGCTGAAAGAGGCCATTCTTCTTGTCAACCGTGAAAATATCACCTTTTGCGAGGCCGAATGGCGGGTCATAGGCGGCGATCATGCAATCATAGGGTCTGAAATACTTAACTACTGGGATTTCCCTGCTGACATTGTGCGTGCCGTAAGGAACCATCACGACCCTGACCTCTACATACAGGACGAACTTTCCGCCCTGCTTGCCCTTAGCAACATACTGACTGTGGAACTGGGCATAGGCGTAGGGGCAGATGCTTTCAGGTTCAGGATATCCCCTGAGCTTGCAGAAATTTCCGGAGTATCTGAACAGGATATCTACGAAATATTGATACTGGGAATTGAAAAATTCAGAGAAGCAAGCGACATGATGGAGATGTACAACGAAGATTAAAAAGAGATTGATTTGCCTGCAGGCACTTTCATCTACCGTTCCAGGTTGGAAGAATCTGTACAGTTGGCTCTAACGGACTGATACAAATGAACAGTTGGCTTGCAGATTCCGTCAGGCCTGTTATATATTTTTTATATGTCCACTTTCCGCGCATCAGTAATATGGTTTCTATGCATAATGATGATTGCAGTAACAGGGCTACTCCTTTATGCGTGGCATGACTATAACATCAGATGTATTGCACGAACAAAATATTACTGTGCAGATAACACCCTTACTCTTTCCAGCCCATCAGCGTCAAAGACATTCCCAAATCAATGGCAGTACGTCACCGGAAACATCCTTCTCTCCATGCCTCTGGTCATATTTTTATCCTTTTTTATCGCGGTTACGAGACAACACAAAAAATTCAAAGACAACTTGCTTGAAAAACTTGAAAGATTGAGAGACAGTCCTGACAATTGCTACCCATGTAATGCCTCAACAGACGCCTCTGGAGATTTGCAGGAATTTGACTCCATTATCATGGCATTACAAGACAAAAACAGGCAACTTCAAAAAGCTGTTGAGGAAGCAACCGCCAATCTCGCCAACTCTGAAAAATACCGACTTGATTTCTTCAGAAATGTAACCCATGACCTGAAAACCCCCATAACAGCCATCAAGGGCTCGTCGGAAATTTTACTCAAACAAAAATGCAACAACAAAAAATGCAAAGAATACCAAGGCATTATACAGCGCAACCTGAAACGTCTCACCATAATGATCCAGAACATACTGGATTACTCCAGGCTACAGACGTCAAGCCTTGACATGTTTTTTGAAGTATGTGATCTTGCCGAAATTGTAGAAGATGCTATGTTAATCACAATACCCGTAGCCTGGGATAACAGGATTGACGTGAAATACATCACGCCTGACAGGATGTTCAAAGTCAGGGGAGACTGTGACAGACTTATGCAGGCCGTTTCCAACATCCTGATGCATGCGATCTGCACATCCCCGCCCGGTTCGGATATTCTGGTAGATATAGGGGAGTCTGATGGCAGGCACAGGGTCAGTTTCAGATTTAATGATCCTGAGATGTCTGATGAAAAGAAAAAAACATTTTTTGAGAGGTATTTAAGGGGAGAAATGAAGGAGCCCGGAAGGGAGCAGGGACTGGCCCTGGCAATTGCAAGGGGGATTGTGCAGTTGCATGACGGCGACCTGGATTTCCAGCCTTCTGCCCATCCTGAGGTTTCTCTTGCCATGAACCTTCCTGCAATAGTAGAACAGGTATAAGCTGGATATGACATCATCAAAGATACTGGTTGTTGAGGATGAAAAAGACCTGAGAACAGTACTGCTGGATCAACTTGAACTGGACGGTTTCGAGGTGATAGGCGCAGAGACTGGCAAGGACGCCCTGGAGATATTCGAGAATTTCAGGCCTGACGTTGTCATTCTTGACCTCAACCTTCCTGATGTTGACGGCCTTATAGTGTGTCAGCATATCAGAAAGAAATCAGAGGTTCCGGTCATAATCGTAAGCGCCAGAGAGGCCCTTTCAGACAAGATAAGAGGGCTGGACTTCGGGGCTGACGACTATCTTACCAAGCCCTTTGACTATCTGGAGCTTGCGGCCAGGGTCAGGGCATGTCTCAGACGCAAATCCGTTGTGGACGAACTTTCTCCTGATGTACTTGAGTTTGACCTGCTTAAAATAATACCTGAAAGCAGGAAGGTTGAGCTTGACGGAAAGGCGATCAAGCTGACCAAGAAGGAATTTGACCTGCTTATGCTCCTTGCCACCAACAGCGAAAAGGTCCTGAAACGGGACTTCATATGCGCCCAGCTATGGCCCCAGAAGGAGATATATCCCTGGAGCAGAACCCTTGATGTCCACATAAGGCGATTAAGAAAAAAGATAGAGCCCAATCCCGAAGTGCCGCGTTTCATAATTACGCATCCAGGAGTAGGCTACCTCTTCCAGTCCTGATTTCCCGGAAATACTGATGACCATACGGGCTACTTTTTGAGTTCGGCAGGGTCAGGCAGGGAAGCAATATCCCGGAGCTGAAACAGCTCAAGGAAATAGTTGGTGGTGCCATATAGCACAGGACGACCAGGCACCTGCTTCCTGCCCGTGGGCCTGACAAGTTCCCGGTCTATCAACACCCTGAGAACGCCGCTTGAATCCACCCCCCTTATCTCTTCTATCTCCGCCCTGGTCACAGGCTGCCTGTAAGCTGTAATTGCCAGGGTCTCCATGGCCGCGCGACTCAGTTTCACCGCGTCAGGCTGCACGGCCCTGGCTATCCAGTGCGACATGGCCGCCTTGCTCCTTATAACATAGCCCCCGGCGACCTCTGCAAGCTCCACTCCGCGGTTTTTCCCCCGCATGTCCGATTCAAGGGTTCTGAGGGCAGACAGGATATCAGCCTCGCTGAATTCAGAAAGGAACCCGGAAAGCTGCTTTAATGAGACAGGGCTGTCAGCGGTAAAAAGCAGGGCCTCAACAATGGCCGGAAGTTCATGAATCGCGGATATGGACATCAGAACCAGTGGGACAATATCCTGTCTGAAACGTATCTAGAGTTCCTCTATAACAATGTTGCCGCTTACCTTGACATCATTGCCATTGTCATCAATAAAGGAGATAAAGGCGCCGTGCTCTTCCACCTTGAACCTGCCTTCCCACTGTCTGATAACCTTTCCATTGCAATCATACATGGTTACCCTGCGTTTAAGGCCGATGATGTCTGACTTGATGTGCTTGATATTCTTTCTCTGCCTCTCTGTACATGACTGTGTGAGAGGCAGAACCATTGCAAGCGCCAGCGCCCAGGGTGCAACACGGCGAAACATGAACTTCATGGCGTTTATTCCCTGCCCTTTTCAAAACCTGCCTCAAAGGCCTTGAGATTCGCTTCCACAAAGGCAGGTTTTACCTTCTCCTGTATGGTCTGCCGTATGCGGTCGGCAGTGACAGGTACAACGCCCGTGCCGACAAGGATGCCCAGCAGCACAATATTTACAGCCTTTACTGTGCCTGCCTCCCTGGCCATACTTTCAGCGTCAACAGCGTAGAGCCTTGCGAATGATTTTTCAGCCTTCTCAAGCCATGCGTCAATATCAGGGTAGGAGGCGGCCCCAAGTTTTACCGTAAAGGGCTCAACCGGAGAAATACTTGTAATGACCAGAGATGAAGCTGAACATTTTGAGGCGGCCCGCATGCACTCAAGGGGTTCGAAACTCACCAGCACATCAGCCTCGCCATCTGAAATGATGGGGCTCTGAAGACCGTCAAGTATTACAGTGGACTCCACAACTCCGCCGCGCTGGGCCATGCCATGCACCTCGCTTACGCGCACATCCATGCCTTCGGCCATAACCGCTTCACCAAGAAGACGCGAGGCGAGCAGTGTGCCCTGGCCGCCGACTCCTGTAAAAAGTATACGTTTCGCTTCCATTATTTTTTCCCTCCAACCCGCTTGTAATAGAGGATACAGGGGGCCTCCGCAATTACAACCGACATGCCGTCCATGGCCAGCACCTCCTTGAACACCTCCACAGAGGCACTCTTTTTATATGGATTAATCTTGCGAATCACCTTGACGCCCAGGGCCTTCACCACATCTTCTATGGGTATCCTCGGCTTGTCATATCCCGGAGGACGGAGTTCAATCCCGGGATTGGGCTGGTGTCCCGTCATGGCAGTGGTGCTGTTATCAAGGACAACAAGGCAGAAACTGTGCTCGTTATGGACCGCATTTGCAAGGGATGAAATGCCTGAATGGAAAAAGGTGGAATCGCCTATGAAGGATACTATTTTATGATCTGTGGATATTGAAAAGCCTGCTGAGGCACCTACGCTTGACCCCATGCAGAGAAGATAGTCAGCCATGCCTATGGGCGGAAGCATGCCCAGGGTATAACAACCTATGTCCGTTGGATATATGGCATTATCAACCATGCCGAGTTCGGTAAGGGCCTCCTTTGCCGCATTGTAGGTCTCCCTGTGAGGGCAGCCCTGGCACAGGCTTGGCGGACGCATGGGAAGTTCAGGCAGGTTGGCGGCAGCCTCAGGCAGTTCAATGTCAGGAAGCTCCCTGCCTATGGCCGAGGCAATAACCTGTTTTACATGACGTGGGTCAAACTCATACATCCTTGAAAATTCACCGCCTGCCTTGCCTGTTATCTCAACATCAATACTGTTTTTCTGGGCAATCACCCTGAGGATATCCTCATGGAAGGGCTCAAGCTCCTCCACTACCAGGACCTTGTCAACAGAGGCGAGAAACTCCCTGAGCATCCCGGTGGGAGTGGGATAAATAAAGCCCATTTTAAGGAATTTCACCTTGTCAGCGCACCCGAGATCCTTTATCGCGTCAGCGGCATATGCCGCGGCAACGCCTGTTGCCACTATCCCAACTTTTCCGGAACCCGTAATACTGTTCCATTGAGACTTCTCGGCCTCTGCCGCCGCCTTAGCTCCCTGTTCCAGAAGTACGCCATGACGTATTCTGGCCACTCCGGGTACAGGAACCCACCTTTTTGGATCCTTTTCAAAACGGCCCTTCTGTTTCCGGGTATCAGGGAGGGCGCCAAGGCTTACCGGCCCCCTCACATGGGAGGTGCGGGTGGTTGTACGAATAATGACAGGCAGCTCAAGCAACTCGGAAAGCTCAAAGGCCGCAATGGTCATCTCCTTTGCTTCCTGGGGAGAAGAAGGCTCAAGGGCCGGAAGCCCTGCCATGCGTATATAATGTCTGTTATCCTGTTCATTCTGACTTGAATGCATGGAGGGGTCATCGGCATTCACTATTACCATCCCGCCCTTTGTTCCGATGTATGCAAGGGTCATCAGCACATCAGAGGCCACATTCATTCCGACATGTTTCATGCATGTAAGAGATCTCAACCCTGCCGCTGACGCTGAGGCCGCCACCTCCATGGCCACCTTCTCATTGGTGCTGAATTCAAAATAGACACCGGATGAACTGTCAGACGTAATCTGAAAAAGGTTGTTTCCTATTTCCGAAGATGGAGTGCCCGGATAGGCAGCGGCAACTGCCACGCCTGCCTCAAGAGCTCCCCTTACTATTGCCTCGTTGCCCAGCAGAAGCATCTTTTCGCCTGGACTGTCCTTTAAAAGTTGATGCATGGTTTTATTATGTTTCCTTTCAAAAAGTTTGGAATAAATTTAACACGTTCAGTAAGCAAGTTCCGCCATTTTGACCACATCCCCGGTCTCCATGTTGCCTCCGGACACAACTTCAGCCCTTGCGGCATCGGTCCCGAAAAGCGCCTCTATCCTGATTTCACCCTTGAACTTTCCAGGTCCGTACCCAAGGGAACGCTTTGTGATGGAATCTGTTATCTCCTTGCCAAGACTGTAAACCCTCAACTTGTCACCGGGCTGCAAACCGGTAAGTCTGCCGGAGTTGAGTATTACGTATTTCCCGTCATCCTGTATGCCGATAATCCGGCATGACCAGTCAGTACCCCGCACGACATCCTTTGATATCTTGACCGCCACGTCATCAAACTCCTCAATGGACGCCAGGTATGAACCTATAAGCACACTCTCTGTGGCATGGATGACATCAAGCCGAAGCTGGGCGCCTTTGGATGAGGCCGGATTGGCCTGATCCTGGGGGAAATAGACAAGGATATAGGCCTGGATACCTGCAATAGCGGCTATCTCGCGCCTTGTCGCCACGGACGCCAGATCAGAAACGCTCCGTCCCTGCTCCTGTAAAAGCCTGGCAAGCTGGGAGGCATCCACAGGAACAATGCCGTCTGTCCTCCTTAAAGAGGCAGGCAGCAGGCTCAGGACATCAAGTCCAAGGTCGCCGAGCAGGGATAGGAGCACCACCTTTCTTCTGAGAACAGGGAGGCCATGGCTGTCAGTCGCCCGGTCAGGCATGCCCTGCATCCTTTTTTCAAGCTTCTCAAGCCGCTCCTCCAGTTCCTTCTCCCTTTTGGAATTTCCAAAGAGACTGATAGGCTTGTTGGTCCCGGCTGTCTTTCTGAAGTATGCGGCGTCAATAAGGCCCGGATTCGCCACAATTTCATCTTCAAGCTCTGCCCTTTCACGCTCCTCGGGGGTCAATTCAGATTCATCAACAGACTCCGGCTGTTCAAAACCTTTTTTCACATCGCTGCCCATATCGGACAACACAGAGCATCCGCCAAGAAACAAAAGCGACACAAGAAAAAAGAGTTGAGACAGGGAAATGCCTCTCTTCACGCTAAACATGTTTATCTATCTCCCAAGGATTTTCAGACAGAAAAAACTGCCATGTCACTTCAACCCGAAACGGCAAACTGAAGAGTACACAAAACAGTAAATTCAGATTTTCCAGTTTCCCTGCTGAAAGCCGGATTTCAAATATTTATTTGGCACTGACGACGGACACTATAAGAAGATAACTCTCCATGGTCAAGAGATTAGAAGCAGACGCAACGGACACAGCACATACCGTCATGATGCTGGCTGCCCATAGAAAGAACAGACACAACACCACCCCGCCAGCGCACCTGAGATATCACTCATGCCCTTGCAGGATCAGAAAGCAGAGATGAAGGTCAGCATGGAGATATTAAGGACAACATAAGACATGCTGTTAAAATATTCGACCGCCTTGATGTCACTCTAAAAGGCAACCGCAATCTTCCTACTCGATCACCTCATCAAGCGCATTGTTAAAGTCTTCATCCAGGGTGATATTTTGCAGTTCATCAAGCTCCATATTGATATCAAGGTCAGCTTCGACTTCAGAAGGCTTGGTCTCAACAAGATCAGAGATATCAATACCCTCCAGGACCTGAGGCGGCGTATCAGGCATGACTATTTCAGGAGGCGCATCTCCCACCGCTTCCGGCGAATCAACCGCCGCTGGCTCCAGTGAAAGATTAAACCAGTCAAGCTCCCTGTTTTCCGAATAAAATATACCGAGCAGCTCTGAAACAGAACTTAAATCCCTGCCGCATTTCTCACACTGTTTCACATGATCAAAACTTATAGTTCCACACTTCGGGCAACGCATATTGAACCTCCTTCTTGCTGCTACCGCAATAATTATGTATTTATGTTAGTATAATATAACATATTTCGGTATAAAAAAATAAAAATTAAATAGAAATAATTTGCTGACAGGTGGAATATAACATGAAAAACAATAACAGCGTCCTTGATAACATCTATACAAGGCGGAGCATAAGACAGTTTACAGACAGACCGGTTCCGGACGATATGCTTGTGGAAATTCTGAGGGCAGGGTCATGGGCACCCTCAGGACTGAATAACCAGCCATGGAGATTTGCCATCATAACTGACCTGAAAATCAAGAAAAAATTTGAGGCATTCACCAAATACAATAAAGTGATCGCTTCAGCCATGGCACTGCTTCCGGTCTTTATTGACAAAGACGCCATGTACAATGAAGTCAAGGATCATCAGTCAATTGGCGCATGCCTGCAAAACATGCTCCTTGCGGCCCACAGCATGGGGCTTGGCGCAGTATGGCTGGGCGAAATAATCAAAAGCTCAAAAGAAACCATAAAACTTCTGGAACTCCCGGACAGACTGGAACTCATGGCCGTAGTGGCAGTAGGATATCCCGCCGACAGTGGCAGAACGCCTGTGAGAAAACCTCTTGACGAACTGATTGTATATAAACGATGACAAGG
>CAYXYO010000132.1:0-14522 GCA_964469365.1 uncultured Desulfobacterales bacterium
GCCTGGCTCGACTTTTTTGCGGAGGCGGTCATTGTCACCGCCACCCAGGCGGTGGAAATAGCGCGGCAACTTGTCGATCTGACGAATAAGGATCGTGAGGAAATCAGTGGGCTTGGCCGGGCAGCACCATCCACCCTGCAGATTCATCAGGTCTTGATGGAACGTCCAATTACCACTTCCGGGTGGCTGGTAAAAAAAACAGGCATCACTTCGGCAACGGTCAACAAGTGTCTGGTCCATCTGGAACGGTTGGGCATTGTCAGGGAACTGACTTCCCGTAAGCGTAACCGTCTTTTCAGCTACACAGGATATGTGGACATCATGAACCAGGGAACGGAACTGCCCTGATAATGGCATTGGGACTTGACATAAAATGAAAACGCGGCCCAAAATGAAAAAGGGGCCCGGCAAGACCCCTTTTCATTAATATGTGTTTGTAAAATCAGGTTAATAACTTGGGTTTTGCACCACAACATATACTATGTTTGGACCATCATACACTGGCTGATAGTATGTGCCGTTGCAGTTGTAGTATGTGATTCCGTTTACAACCGTGTTAGTGCAAGCGGGGGGCAGGGTGGTGACCCTGGTGCCAATTGCAATGGCTGTTGCAGCTACTGCTGCGCCTCCAACTACAACAGGTGCAGGGCGGTAATAGTTGTGCCGCCTGGAAACTCGTCTCGCAGTCCGGCGTGCGGTGCGTCTTGCGATCCTGCGTCCCTGGCCTGCTATATAGGCTTTGGCCTCAGTGAAGTGAAAATATATCTGTCTGGTGCCTGCTGTCTGGTGGTCTGAAACATCAATAATGAAACTCGCACCGAAAAAAACGATAGATGTGAGGAATATCATAAAAAATTTCATGGATTAATCTCCTTTTTCAGTTTCTTTGCCGCAGAATTCACCTCATTTTTGTTCAGGAATTGAATATGTGAAGCCCCTTTGGGTGGGGTGAATATGAATTTACTGTCAGGGATTCCGGTCTCCGTGTCAAATTTGATGATATCAACAGTGTATTCAGGGGCACCTGTAAGCCACTTGGATGTAATAATGTATCGGCGGGGAATTGGCCTGGCGCCATCTTCTATCCACATCTGCCAATCAACCTCACTGCTCCTGAAGGCAACATGATGACATGTAATGCCGTTTAATACTGATTTTCCCAGGTAGGTGCCTGATGTTACCTCTTCCATAAGGGCTGAGTAGATGTCGGGCAGAAAGATATCACTGCCAGGAGTATTTAAACCAAGTTCTTCGGTTGCATAGTCAAGTGCTTCAGGGATTATCGCTGGCACTGTGGTTGTCGCGTACATGTTCAGGTTATGGCTGTAAAGGGTAAGAATCTTGTCGTGGATAAAAAATTCCTGGTTTCTTATGGTGCCTTTACGGTGCGCGTACAGGCTGCCGGGTCTTTTTATCAGGATTTTGACATTGTTTATAAAGGTCAGCTTCTGTCCCGAATCAAGAATTGATTCATAACTGTTTTGCGTCTCGGCGGAAAATTGTTTTAGCGATGCCATGTAATTGCTCATCTTCTTTACAATGCTGTCTGCCTTTGGATCTATGGACCGATGAGATTCCCCGGCAAAGGCTGCAAGGGGCATTGCCAGGCAGGTAGCTAACACTGCCAGAATAAGGACAGGTTTTTTGAATTGTTGCATGGTGAAGATTCTCCTTTGGGGGATTAAGGATTAAACATCAAAAGGATTGGGTACCATTAAAACCACCTGTATAAATAAATAATATAGATGAACATTCATGACAAGGCATCTTGCCACTCCCGATGATAAAATATTATAGGAGACAAGGGATATGTCGTTAATCGTAAAAGAGTAGGGGCAATTCATGAATTGCCCCTTAATCGGGGTATTGTGGTGTTATGATAGTGGTGTATAGTGGTGTCTCCGGAAAGATGAAGATTTCCCTGCACATGTCGGTCTGTAGGGCGTAGAGCGATTTGTCTGAAAGGAGGTGCAGACATGGCCAGAATAATGTTTTTCAATTTTGACGGTACGGACAATGAGCCTGTGGATGCAGCGCAGGACAAGAAGCTGTTTGGATTTGTTGAAGATAACAGTATCACCAATATCCTGAAATTCCATTTGCTTCTCGGCGGTTCCCTTAAAAATGAAAACGGCGACACGAAGCTGGAAAACGGTTCCCGCAGCTTTTATTACCATGGCATAGGGACATATGGCAATTTTTTTGAACGCAAATACAATGCGGCGTTTGCTCCTGAGGGAGCTGATGTCTCTACTATCCTTCGCAGGGCGCGAAAGGATTTCAGGGACCACTTTAATGAAGGTTATGACTACATTGTGCTTACGGGTTTCAGTCGCGGGGCGGCCCTGGCCCGGCGTTTCGCTGCCATCATAAACGACCTGCTTGGCAGCAGGCGGATTATTGTTGAAGGAGTGTTTGATACTGTAGCCTCCATGGGTATTCCCAACCTGAATCCCCACGACCGTCCGTCGTCAGACGTAGTATTCGAACATGGTCACACCCTGCCCGGCAATGTGCTGAAGGCCCTGCATCTGGTATCCCTTGATGACAAACGCAAGGCATTTCAGCCTACTCTTATGAACAGGGACGGCCGGGTCACAGAGATATGGTTTCCAGGGGCCCATTCCGATGTGGGAGGCGGATACAACTTCGACGGTCTCTCTGATAATGCCATGCGTTTTTTCATGGATTGGTTTGAGGACCAGCCTGAGCTTGATATAAGGTTCAGGTCATCGCGCAATATTGATTATGACAATATTTTCAAACATGGTTCAAAGGCAGTGATGGGCCCTGACGATGTGCAGGTCGACCCGAATCCCTTTGGCATAAATCATCAGCAGCATGAGAGAATTCCCCTGCTTGACCGGATAACCCTTACTGACAGACGGTGCTGTGTAATAATTGATGATCATGTGGCTGAGGATGAACTGCCGCTGGTTCACTGGTCGGTTGCGGAAAGGATCAGGAGAGACAGGGACTACCGTCCCGCGTCACTGAAAAATATCAGACATAGAATATGTTATCAGGACATGTCTGAAAAGATATTTTACGGCTGTTCCGACCACAAGCTGAAGTGCAAAGGCAATTTCCGGGTTCCTGACCATTCCGGTATTGTAACCCGCGTATACGCCCATCTTAAATACAACCACACAGGAATTTATCTGGAAAAGGGGAAATCATACAGGATTGAAGTTACAGGACTGCCGGAACGGAAATGGAGGGACGGCAGCATAAAACCGGTTGACGGCAAAGGCTGGGACAGGAAGAGTGTGGAACTCGGCCTGTCTGAAATAGCCATAGCCGTCAGCGAACCCTTTAGACGCGTTACGGAAAAGGGAGCAAAATGGTTTTCCCTTTGCGGCAGCATTGGCGACAGTGATGACAACGCATTTCTGATAGGCAATCTGCTTGACGGTTTTGTCCCTGAGAAATCGGGTGAACTCTGCGCCTTTGCCAATGACCTGAACGGGTATTACGGCAACAACAGCGGCTATCTTGAGATCAGGGTTTCCGCCAGGTGACCCTTTTGTTGTCATCCTGCTTTTTTCTGATAAGGGGGCAATGCGTTGATTCTTCCGTCAGTGTTTCCTGACGCATTCAACAAATCTGAAGGAGCCTGACGGTTCATCTGTTTTCAGTTCCACAAGGTATGAAAGGAGATCGCTGGTAATGAGTTTCCTGTAATCAGGCGTCCACCATGTGCCAAGTATTTTTTCAGAGCACGCAAACTGTCCGGAATCGATCATGCCGCTGCTGTCAGCGATTATCACTGACGCCTTTTTCCCGTCAGGAGGCATGGCATATGTAACGTCCTGCCTTCTGAGGTACCATGCCAGGGGCCAGACCGGTCTGCCTGTAACAAACACGTCGCCCATTTCACCAAGTTCGCTTTTGATTATCATTCCGGCGGTTTCTTTTACATCCTCTGTTGACGCCATGAATTTGAGGAGATGGGGCGCTGAGGGCGGAGATGTGAAGCAGAGTCTGACAGAGTCCCTCGCGCTCCATGAGATGAGTATGCAGAGAGCGATTGTTATCCAGGGGCCATGTTTCCCGCCTTGCCATATTTCCTGGACATACCGACCGGCAAGGAGGGTCATGGGAAGCACAATGTGCATCATCAGCCATGGCACTTTTTCCTGGGCGATGCTGTAAAGCAGAAAGGATGCCAGCGTCCAGAAGGCGAGGAATGTGTCAAAGGGCCTCCTTTTTTTTGCTGCCATGGAAAAAAGTGCGGGAACCGCGAGATAGACTGCAGGTTCATGTATGAAAAGACGCGGCAGGTAGTACCAGAAGGGGCCTGGCAGCCTGGGATGGAGCTGCTGACCGCCCCAGTAGGCCAGGGTCTTTGTGATGCCGTCAGCCACGCCCTGCCAGTGCTCAAAAAAGGAGCTGTAAAAGGCGACATACAAAAGCAGGAAAGAGAACATGGCCCCTGCAAGGTGCCAGCGGTTTTTTACTGTTTCTGAAAGAGCGCGCCTGAACAGGAAACCTGCCGGATATTCAGGCCCGAAGCTGTTGAGGAGCATTGCCGCCACTCCAAAGCCTGCGAATATGCAGATATGTATGTAAAAACACGCCTTTGTGGATATGAAAAAGCCCAGCGCCGCCCCTGCGAGCCAGATGAAGGCAGGGTGTTTTGTCCTGCCCCATATCAGGGCAAGGGCAGGGAGCGAAAGGGTGAAAAAGGCCACATAGTTGTCATGGGCCAGAAAACGTCCATAGAAGGTCATTGTTGGCGAGAAGACGATGAAAAGGGAGGCTGCTATCCAGCCCTGTCTGCCGAGATGGCGTCGCATGCTGAAACAGAGCAGTATCAGTCCGGTTGAGAAAAGGGCGGGCAGGAACCTCGCTGTAAAATCCGAGTCTCCCATAATGCTGTAGATCAGGGCGTTGCTCCAGTAAAGAAAGGGGCCGTGATATACAGGGTCGAATCTGTACGGCTTTCCGGTAAAGAGCATGTAGGAAAACCAGGCGTGTATTGATTCATCGTGATGAAAGGGCGCTTCTCCAAGGTTGTAAAACCTGAGCAGGGCGGCAATGCCGAGGAGCAGAAACAGCCATGCGGCATCAGAATGCCTTTTCATTTCTCCAGACCTCTGTTTTTCCATACCTGAAAATTGGCAGCAGTCCATGTTCTTTCCAATCCGAACCGGCCTCTTCTCCATATCTTTTCCTTTCAAGTTCTCCGAGAACCGCATATTTTATGTTGTACCTTTCTGCTATCTTTCCTGCCATGCCGGTCGCTTCATAAAAGGCGCGCAGGTCCCTGGCCCTCTTTTCCGTCTCCTGAGGCCTGTGTCCATGCTGGCATACATGGTGCCGCCATCCGATGACCGTGGGCAGTCCTGTAAATGACGATATCCTGGCGTATGGTCCGTATGAAGGCCCGAATGCCTCGGCCACAACAGGTTGTCCCCTGAAACCGTTCAGCCTGCATACTGTTTTTCTGATATCAGGCCCCTTTTTTCTCAAAAAATCAAGCCCGTCAAGGGTGAATCTCCCTGACGGCTCCCTGGGATTGTCCCACCACGCCTTCAGCGCGCAGGCCGGGGTGAGAAACATTGTGGCAGCGGCAATAATGGATAGTGACTTCCCTATGTAACCCTTTTTTGCCTTGCAAATCATCCCCAGGGCCGTTGCGCCTGCCACGGACAACAGTATCCATGCCTCAAAATAGAATTTGAATATGGTGTTCATCCTGTCTGATATGGTGAATACGCCGCATCCGGCAATCGTCAGCGTGGCTGCCAACATGAATATATGCGTAGGCAGGCCTGACTGTTTCCTGCCTTTTTTCCAGATGGTTATGAGTGAGAGCCCTGTTGCCGTAAGGGAAATGGTTATGCCGGGGGGCCACAGCATGAGAGCGGCGGCAACAGCAGCCAGGGCGAGGACTTCCTGTTTGACTGAGGGTTTTATCATGCGTCTTGTCCACACGACATGAAAAAACATGAATGGCCCGAATATGACAAGGAAGCGGAAGAGCGAGACACTGTTTTCAGCCCACATTATTGGGGCGGCGTCATGGGGCGAGGACCAGAAAGGCAGGGCGATGGTCATGGCAGACGCGGCGGCAGTGGCAATGAATATGGCCCCGTTTTTCAGTGAGAGGGCCATTGCGAAGAGCAGGAGGAGCAGGGAATAGACCGGCACGGCCCACGGATTTGCAACTGCCATTGAGCCAAGGCCAAGGCCGGCAAAGGCCGCCGGGCAGATTCGTTTTTTTCCTGAAGTTGTAAGGTGCAGGGCGATTCCGCACACAATCATGCCTGAAAATATCATGCCGATAAAATGGCCGTGGAGGTCGGCAAATACCGCTGTCCAGAAGGGGTATTCATTGATCGTGTCGGGTATTATCCTGCTTGACTGCCAGAAATCGCTGAATGTCCATCCCCCTTGCCAGGGATGCAAGAACCACGCGGACAGGTTGCCGCTGAAAAATATCATGGCCGTGCCCGCGAATGCGTGAACGCGGCTTTGGGCAAGGAGTTTCAACGCCTGGAAAAACAGTTCCGCTGCCATGGCAGGCACCATTGCCGCGCCAAGGTTGTAGAGAAATTCAGGGGGAATGCCAGCCATCTTCCCCATGACCGCTATCATGAACTGACCCCATCCATGATACCGGAGTGGGAACCCTGATATCCACGGGTCAACAGGCGGAAAGGTTCCGGTTCGCGTCATGGCGTTCAGGATGGCAAAATCCATTGGGCGTTCTCCCCAGAAGATTGCCGGATTATGCGCCCTGAGAATCAGGAAAAACGAGAAGACCGACCAGAATACAAGGCTGTTCCATCCGGTTTCAGGTGAGTGGCTGTGTGAGTCGTATCTC
This sequence comes from uncultured Desulfobacterales bacterium, assembly GCA_964469365.1. Taxonomy (GTDB): domain Bacteria; phylum Desulfobacterota; class Dissulfuribacteria; order Dissulfuribacterales; family QOAL01; genus CAYXYO01. Next base: position 6,833 of record CAYXYO010000132.1, read on the forward strand.
CAGAGATGGAGAAATGCCGCCAGGCACAGCAGGATGAAAACAGCCATGAGAATGCGTCCGCTTCCGATTTCAGTGTACCTTATGCCAAGACCGTACAGAAAGGCCGCTGTAATTGCGGCGACGGCTCTGCCCGGAACCGGCATCCCGTTGAAACAGAACCGGTTGAGCTGTGCGCCCGCGAACCCCAGTAACGCCATAAGGGAGATAAAGCGTATGAGAAAAAGGGGGCCTGCCCGTGTGGTTATCTCAAGCCTTCTTTCTGTTACAGGGGTTACCGGATCTGCCGGAGTAATCCCGCCTCTTTTCGTCTCTGCCAGGGGCGTTCCGGTTTCAAGGGCGAGCAGAAGTTCCCGTTTGAGCGCCCTGGCCGAGAAGGTTTTGTCTTTCCTGAAGATAAAGACTTCCGGATGGTCATATACGGTAAAGGCCTCTTCCGCGTCATTGTCAGGGAAAGTGACACTGCCCACAGATGGAGGGGATGCGAATTCCCTTACCAGTGTGAAACCGGCGAGGTTTCCGAAAAGGAGTTCGTAGTATCTTGTTGTCATTGGAAATAGCTGCTTCAGCCTGGATATGGGAAGATAGAGCCTGTTACTGCCTATGACCATGAAGTCCGCCTCTTCAAGCCGGTTTACCAGGGCGTCCACCTTGCCGGGGCTCTCCTTTTCAGCCGGATTGAGGGTTATCCGCCTGTACTGTTCAGGTCTTTTTCCGTCAACCGCAAGTGGCAGGGGGTCATCCCACTGTTCAACAGCAATGGCCGACCCTGACGGCACGTTGTCATATATCCATCTGGACGCCTCTGTCCTTGTGCATGGATGACGGTATATCGAGTGGAACGCCAGCGCCCAGATGAGGCCGCAGGTCAGAACCACGGTTGCGGGCCAGCATGCAAATGGCGCGTTAGCCATCCGTTTTCTCATGGCAAGGAGGCAGAAGGCTGCCGCGAGGGCCATTGCCGGATAGGCAGGGAGGAGATATCTCATGGTCTGGACAGGGTGGAACAGCAGGGATGCGGCTGTTGAGAGGACAAGCAGCGCTGGCAGCAGCATGAAACGGTTTTGCCGGTTTTTCATGCCCTCTGTCGCCATGATTATTATTCCCGCGCTTCCCGCTGCAAAGATTGCTGTCCCAAGCCCTTCTGACGCCATGTTCCCCAGGGCGGAGAGCAGGGGCGTTGTGAATGCCCACTGCATGGAGGGCGGAAATCCTGAAAGAGGCCGGGAGATTGCTGAAAGTGTCGCAAGGTTATTGATAAAACTGTTGTTAATGGAGAGATTCCAGAAGGCAGGACCTGAAAAGATGTATGGATCGAGTATCCTCAGGGTGACGCATGCCGTGGCAATGGCTGCCGCGCCGGAAAGGGCGCTCCTTGCCCTGCCTGCCTCCAAGCTTCCTGAAACAGACGCTGCCAACAGGACAGGCGCGAGGCAGAGGGCGCTTATCTTTGAGGCCAGGGCCATCCCCCAGAAGATGCCCGCGGCCATTCCCTTGCCTGTGCCGGGTTTTCTGGAATATGCCATGGAAAAATAGAGGGCGGCTGCCATGAAGAGGTTCATAAATGGGTCGGTTGTAAAGAAATGGGAAAGCTGAACAGGCAGAACCGATACGGCATACAGTGCTGCGGCAAGGAGCCCTGTGTCCCTGGAAAAAAAATTTTTCCCCATGAGAAAAAGCAGGAGTATCACTGCGCTGTCAGCACAGGCGGCAAGCAGGCGGCCTGTAATGGCAAGGGTGTCGTATCCCTCTGTCCCGGCGATTCCGGCCACTGCCTTTGTCATAAAGAGTGGAAAACAGCCGTACACATAAAACCTGCCTTCACTGTGATTGGCAGGGTTAAGGGGTGAATCGGCAGTGGCGAAATATCTTGCGGGTGAATCCGGCCACTCCAGGGAGCAGGCAACCATGGTGAGAAACCGCTCGTCAGGATGGAGGTGCTGACCGGCGTCAAAATTGATGCCTGAAAAACGGAAAAAGACCCCTGTTGCTATTGCCATGAAGCATATGACAAACCTGTGTTCAACAATGAGAAGGGTCTGGAATTTTTTCATTTGTCAGTGCCGGTTTCATCCTCGCAGAACCTGCCGGCGCGATATGCCGCGCACGGTCCGGCCATGATTTTTTCAGGAAAGAGGGCGTCAAGTCTCTTTATGACTTCCGGACCGTACATGCGGACTTCAGCCTCGCAAGCGATTATGCAGTCGATCTTATATTCCCGTACCAGTTTACACGCCATATCCCTGTCATTAATGGAATAGATGGTGTCAACAGCCTTTTTCCGCGCCGAGATGCCTTGCCATGCCCATTTGCCGCGCCACAGCAGTTCATGTCCCTTCCAGCCCAGGAGTACGGGACAGCCTGTGAAGGCCGCCATTCTGCCAGCCCATGAATATGAATCGCCTGCCGCCTCAAGGCATCTGTCGCCTGGACGAATGATCTCTTTCACCTTTTTTACGGTCTCCATGTCATGGGGATGTAGCGCTTCGAGCCTCTTGAAACCGTTAAGGGTCAGGGATGAGATGGGGACTGCTCCGGCCCTGTCTGTGATGGTGGCCACAGGATAGATGAAAAGCGCGGCAACAAGGAGTACGCCTGTCGCGTGACCCGCTGACCATGGAAATTCCCCCCTTGCCATGCCCATTTTCAGGGCAGCGTGACCCGCGGCAGCCATGACAAGGGGCCATGCCGCATAGGAAATCTTGAATACCGTATTCATACGATGAAAGGGATAGCGGTAGGGGTCTTCCAGGTAGACAAATTCCGGAATCGCGATGAGCAGCAGGCCTGTAATGGCAATGGCGTCCCACCTGTTCTCCCCGCCTGTTTCCCGCGTTGGCAGCATGGCTGTAATGAGCAGGGCGGAAATGCCTGCCGACAGGGAGTGGAGACCTGCCAGGACAGGAATGGCGAGCATGGGCCATTTCCTTTTGCATATCTCCCGGACGCTTTTGTTCCAGGGGCGTTGAAGGAGATAAAGGGAGATTATGAGCACTGGAATCCCCCACATGAGAAGAAAGGGGATGATGGGGGAGGTCTGGGCATGTGGGAGCCACCTTATGGAGATGTGATGTCCGTGCACGCCTGTGACAAGGGGGGCTGCCACAATGGCGGGAAGAGGTCCCCACCACGGCAGCCTTGACCTGGTCATGAGCTTCATCACCGTAAAAAGCAGTATCATCGGAGGAATATTCCATGTGTTGCCCATTGCCGTTGCCATTATCAGAAGGTTTGTTACAGCCAGGCCAGGCCATGATATCTTTTTGTTTCCTTCCTGTGCCTGCAGGGCCGCGAGCCACACCGCAAGGAGGATGAAACAGGGCAGCATAAGGAAGTGGGCGTGAAGGTCTCCGGTCAGCAGGGTGAAAAAGGGAAATTCGGTAATGGCCCCCGGAATGATTCTTGACGGCTCCCAGTAGTTGAAAACAGCCCGTAACCTGCCATGAAGCACCTCGAACAGCGGGACAGCGTTTCCCGCGAAGGCAATGAGCAACCCTCCGAAGATGACCCTGGAGTCTGTTGTCAGGGAACTGTTGCAATGGCCTGCATGTAATGTCCGCTCTCCCTTTGCCAGAGGCTGTCCTGTTGTCCTGATGGCAAAGAGTCCAGTGGAGACCTGGAATATTGACGCGAACATAAAGGCGGACGCCAGGTTGTATCCTGTCTCAGGCGCGACACCGGAAATCCTGCAGAGAAGGGCTGCCTGCAGATGGCCGAACCAGTAGTAGTTGACTGCCGAGCCAGCATGCCACAGATCCTCAGGCGGAAATGAGTCTGATGAGAGGATTGATCGCAGCAGGGTGAAATCCATGAGTTTCTCAGTGCCCGCAAAGCCGGGAGAGAGGGCCATTACATAACACGCGCCAAGGAATACGGCGAGATGTGCCGCTTCCAGCTTCAGTAAAAAGGCAAGGTTGTCGCTCAGCCACGCCCTGAGCTCTTTTCGGCGTATTACAACCCAGCCAGACCATGCCAGCATGGCGGCAGGAATCAGCAGCCAGGCGGCAGGGGACGACCATGGAGAAAGCCCGATGGCCCCGGCTGCCCTGACAATCATGGCTGATATGGTCAGGCCAAGTATCCTGGCCCCGCTTGCGCCCCGGTCTCGTGTTGAGGAAAGGGCGTTGAATGAGAGCGGCATGGCGAGGAGGCCAAGGAGAGTGGCTGCAAGATAGAACCTGAAAATTTCATCCATGTCATTTTTCAGCGTCCGGCTCTTTTTTCCTCTCTCTGTTGTCTGAACAGGGGATTGTCACCTGGCCTTCGTCACGATTCCGCCTGTCCGCAGGCGCGTTCACCGGATGATGTGAAAGCCGGTTTCTGAAACAGAGCAGTTCATACAGGGCCTTTATGGAAAAAATGAGCAGTCTTTTGCCTGGCAGGGAACATCTGCCCGTGCTCCTTGGAAGGTGTTTCACCGGAACCTGCCTGATACGCAGGTTCATTCTGCATGCCACGGTCATTATCAGGATGGAAGGTATCAGGGCGTCACGCGGTATGAACCTGAGTACTTCATTGAGTTTTTCTCTCCTGAAAAGCTTGAAGGGGATATTGAGATCCTTTGCCTTGCAGTCAAAAAGGGCGCGTGTAAAGAAGTTGGCCCCCTGGCTGAGGATTTTTCTGTGCAGGGGATCGTTTCTCTCCTTCCTCTGTCCAATGACAATATCGGCATGTTCCAGCATGGCATGCAGCTTCCAGAATTCATCAGGCGGGAACTGGTAATCACTGTCCATGCAGAACACCAGGTCATATCTTGCCTGCCTCAGTCCGGCAAGCATGGACGGACCGTGTCCCATGTTGCGCCTGTTGCGGATTATCCTCAGTCCGGCCACCTGTCCCCGCAGTTTTTGCACTGTTTCATGTGTGCCGTCGTCGCTCCTGTCGTCCACAACGATAATTTCCCCTGCCGGAAAGGCTGACACTATTGTCCTGTCGCAGTCAACCACAGTCCTTTCAATGATTTCCGCCTCGTTGAATGCGGGCATTACGATGCTCAATCCCTTTGTCATCCTGTCCTGTACACCTCTTCTCTCCTGCCCAGGAGTATCCTGTCAATTGCCTCCATGCCCTGCATCATGGAGTGATCCATGTTCCCCGCTTCGTACTTCCATCCCCCGAACCGCCCCCTGGAATATATGTCGCGGGATTCAAGAAATTCCTGTATTGCCGCCAGATGCCTGTCGCGCTCCAGGGTAGGCACAGGGTAGGCGTAAGGCAGGAAGATGGTGTGAAACGAGAGGGGATGAGGAAGTTTGCGTCTGCTCATGCCGGATGCTGACACGGCGTCATGAAAAAGTCTTTTATCCGCTGCCTTCCCGTCCCTTGCAGTGGTCTCGCACATGAATGATGAAAAAGCGGATATGTCTGCTCCGGGCACAATGTCAGGAGAGTAGGACGCCAGGGCGGTGACACGGTAAAATGGAAAGAAAGATTCAGGAAAATATGCCCATGAGACATGATTTTCAACTGGAGTTTCAAAGCCAAGTCCTGTTATTCTGCATGAGTTCCAGCGGAGCTCCGCTGCGTGGCGGCGTATTGTCTCAGGCGCCTCTGAAAGGGCCTGGCCGACAAGGGTGTTCAGGGGCATGGAACTTACAAGGAAGTCAAAGGCGTCCGTCACGCCGTTGCCGCAGGTTATTTTTTTGGCGGTAATGTCTATCTCCTTGATCTCAGAACCGTATCGCACACGCATGGGGAATTTTGCGGCAAGTCTTTTGAAAAGCCCTCCCATGCCGCCCCTTGCCGGATACCTGAATCTGTTGTTTGGCCCCCATGAGCGGCCCTTTTTGACCTGGTCAGGGGTGCTTATCCTTTCCCGCACCCATGACCAGGACATGCTTTCCAGTGGCGCGCCCCATAGCTTGGAATTGTAGGGGTAAAAGAAAAGCCTGCATTGCGCCGGTCCGAACCTGTTTTCAAGCCATTGCCTGAAATTTTCAGGCGGATCTTTCAGACGGCCGTCCGTGGCGGCATCCCTTTTTATCTCCTGCCTGCACTCATGGGGGAGGTGGTCAGTGTGAAGCTGAAAGGGAAAGGGAATGAACCGCCCCATTATCCTCACATATGACTTCCTTTCATGGTCAATAAAAAAATCATCTCCCAGCCCGTCCAGTATGGCGTTAATACGGCTGAATCCTGAAAAAAGGATATGGCCGCCATAATCCCATGTAAATCCCTTTTCATCAACAGTGGAACCGGAAAGTCCCCCTGCCTCATCTTCCTTTTCGTAGACTGTCCAGTTCCTGTATCCAAGCTCATGCAGACGCAGTGCGGCCCCCAACCCGGTTGGCCCTCCGCCTATTATGATGATCCGGGGTTCTTCCCCTGTTCCGGTGTGTTCCGGTTCGGAGGATGAGAGGATTGCGCCAGGCATTGGTCAGGGTTTGCGTCTCATCACAAGCCATATGCCTGAAAGCACCATGGTTCCGAGAAGCAGGGCGTGGTCTTCAGGGCCGGCAGGCGGATCAGACCGTACTATCCCTGATGCCCCTGACGTGGGGGTAGGCGTTGGAGTGTATGTCGCCGCAGGCGTTGGGGTTGGTGTCAGGGTTGGGGTAGGGGTTGGGGCAGGCGTGGGAGTAGGTGTCGGAGTGGGGGCTGTTTCATGGCCTGAGAGCAGAAGATATAACATGTTTGTGTATGGCGTGGGCCTCGGGTCAGGCGATGCGCCAAGCGCATGTGGCGGATTGTATGCGACAGCAAGAAAAGAAAGGATTAACACCTGTAATATTGGTCCTGAAAAACTTCTGATTTCCGGGATGCTGCTTTGCTTTTTCATGGATCCGTCCTGTCTCATGGCCGCGGCGCAGCCTTGTGGCGCGAGCCTTGTTCATTATGTTGTCTATCATGCCTGCCCTGTTATTATACATCCTTTCCCGTCAAATATCCATACCCCTGAATTTCCATTCAGGTATTGTCTTGATAACAAGCATTATCCATCTCCATATCCATTTCACATAGACAATATCCTGTTTTTTTTGCTGCGCCCTGTAGATTGCCGACGCGACTTCCCCCGGGGTGGCAAGGAGCTTTGCCGGGAGCTCCATTCCTTCAGTCATTTTTGTTTTCACAAAGCCCGGCTTTACTGTTATGACGTGCACTCCTGATGAATAAAGCCTGTTGCGGAGTCCTGAAAGGTATGCGGTAAGGCCTGCCTTGGCAGCCCCGTAAATGTAGTTGGCCTTGCGTCCCCGTTCTCCAGCCACAGAGCTTATTCCCGTGATAACGCCATGTCGCCGCCTTTCAAAATCATTGGCCACAATGTTCAGAAGGCTCACTATCCCTGTGAAATTTGTGTCCATAATACGCCTGGCCTCATCAAAGTCGGATTCAGCGCGTTTCTGGTTTCCAAGGTAACCCACCGCGACCAGTACCACGTCAGGAGGTTCCCCAAGGTTGTCATAAAAGGCCTGGTGGCTGGCAAAATCCAGTATGTCAAGTTCATGAATCGTGCAGTTCCTGCCGGTTCTCAGGGTGATGTCAGCGGCAAACTCCCTTAGGGAATCCTTGTCCCTTGCAGCCAGATACAGGTCATACCCCTGTCTGGCATACTCCCTGGCAACGGCCCTGGCTATATCGCTTTTGGCTCCTGTAATCAGTATGCGGGCCATTTCTAAAGTCCCAGTCTCAAAGATTGAAGTGACTGTAACGTCGAGTCCATTCCATGTTGCCTTCTGAACTGCCTGAAACGGTC
>CAYXYO010000133.1:0-3012 GCA_964469365.1 uncultured Desulfobacterales bacterium
CCTGGATCACTCCATTATTCCCAAGGGCGCCCTCTGCTTCCTGGAGTTCAGCATGCCGCCAGCCACTTCAGACCATGATGGCAGCAACAACTTTGCAGGGTTCGTATTAAACCAGGACAAGGGCAGCGCGATAAAGGGGGCAGGCAGGGTTGACCTCTATTGCGGAGCCGGAGAAAAGGCAGGCAGGCTTGCAGGCAGGCTGAAAAACAGGGGAAATCTCTACATACTGCTCCTTAAGCCATGACCGCGCTTCCCACACTATCCCCCGGTATCCAGACAGATAAAAAACAAAAATCCGGTTACTGCCAGAGGCAGCAACCGGACAGTTGTTACACAGTGTTTAACCGCAGACTAAAAGGAGTATGAAAAATATCCCATGAGCGTCTGGACGGTGTTACCCTGGTCACCATAATAGGCCAGGGGATCTTCATCACTGAAATGGGTAAAGTAGTAGTTCAGACCGATTCCCACCCCACTGTCAAAACGGTAACTTGTCCCGACAGTAAGATCAACTTGGGAATAATCGGCATCTGAATACTTGTCCATATTGTTCAGATATGCCACATCATAGAGATGGGGCATATCAGGATTCAGATATGTTGTGTCATAATCCAGCTTGACATCACCTGTGGGATACATGCTGTCATACTCCAGATCGGTAATATTGCCCCGTCCCAGGGTATAACTCATATCAGTGGTGATATTCCATGACGGCAAGATCTGATACGACATATTTACAACAACTGTGTGGGCCTCGGTCCTGTAATCCATATCCGTTGCTGACGAACCATACTGGTCCGTTGTTACAAAGTTACCTCAGCCATCATACAGGGCTATGCAGTATTGGGATTCATAACTGTCCCGCATATAGTTGTATCCTGCGGACACTACAAAGCCCTTAAGGGGAGTAAGGATCACATTGAACCCTGCCATCAACAGGTTCTGGGTATAGTCACGGCCATCAAGATCATCATTCTGGGCATATTTGTATTTCACATGCAGACTGGTATCAAGCATGCTCAATGCGTGCCAGTAGGTCTTGAACTTGACTTCATTTACAAAGTTGGGCTGATTGGAACGGGTCGCGGTCCTCGGTTCATAAATTTTTGGAGCATAGGCCCTGTCCATGTCATAGAGACTTCCGGGAAGACCGCCGTAGGTGCCGTAACTGCCGTTTGGCGCGCATGAGGCATGATGAAGGGCGTAAGCGTCATCCACAAGCTCCATCTTGTAATCAAGGGCGAACTTCAGATTATGGCCGAGGTGATAGTCTCCGCCGATCTTGAATATATGCTCCTGGGTAGTCTCGGGAACATGATGAATATCATAGTTATCCCGTTCTTCCCTTACATAATTATACTCGCCCTTTACCTTCAGACCATGAAGGATTCTCCAGGTAACGTCAACGCCTAATTTGAACGCGTCACTGTCATAGCCTGATTTACGGTCATATGCCTCTTCAAAATATGAGTCTCCATATCCCTCTGACAAAGTAACTGCTCCGCCAGGGGCCTTGGCAGGATTAGTCCTGACATTTTCTTCAATATACACCTCGTCATTTTCAAGATGGGTATAGTTGCCAAAGACATTAAAGGTAAAGGCCCTTGATATGCGGCTCGTATATTTTGCGGTGAAAGTGTTGGCTGACAGCTCTATCTCGTCGTCATAATTGCCCATAAGGATATCATACGGATTGCCGTCCGTGCTCTTGTTTGTGGATTTGGCATACACATATGAAGCCACAAGGGTATTGCCGCTGTTTATATCCCAGCGGAACTTGCCCTTGTAGGAATCCTTTGTTGACTCAGGAGTCCTGTTGAAGGGCAGCTCTCCGGTGGTCCTGTCATACTGGAGCCTGTTATTGAACAGCTCCTTTTTTTTCAAGCCGTTATAGACAATTTCCATGTCACTATCAGACGTTGAAAACTCCCTATGATTATAGGAGAACTGGGCTGCCATGGTGCCTATCTTGAATCCCACTGTCGGTCCCCAGTCATTGGTTGTCTCATCAATCTCCTTGGTCATGCCGACCACATGACAGGCAAGGCACTTGCTGCTGGTGCGGGCCTGCTGCTCTCCCTTGCGGCCTTCAAACCTGTGATTGAAGCTGATGTTGAGCTCAGGGATCTGGGGTATGTGGAAATCTATCTGGTTTTTCCACACAGAACGCGCCACCTGATACATGTCATCAGGGTTACGGTCAGTATGATATACATTGGCTGAACCAACCGTTTTCTGTGACGGAGGCAGCGGAGGATTGGGAATCACTATTCCCTTTCCGGTATTGGGATCAAATATATGGGCATTAAGGTTGGACATGTAATCATGATCAAGCCTGTGAAGGAACCTGCTGTAATCAGTCTTGTAAACTATAATCCTCTTGAGAGAGAGGGCGCCTTCATAATCCTGGTCATATACATCCCTGTACAGCCCGTCAAAATCCATGGCAAAGCCGTCAACATCGGCGCTCAGGCTGCCGCCGAGCACGGTGGTCCACTTCTTGCCAACCACTGCATTATACTCGGTACCGCCCTTGGAGCCGCTTTCATCACTGTGAAGGCCCTGCAGGGTGGTGGTGCCGCCTGCCTTTATCTCGCCTTCAAACCACTTGTCTTCCGCTGAGACAGCAGACATCCCGACTGATGCCAGGACAAATGCCGTTACAACAATAATTGCAATTTTTTTCATCGGCCTCCTCCTTTGCTATCGGGTAAGTCCATGACCACTGGTCACGGTCTGGGAAGTAAGATCTGAGCCATGCACCTGTGGATGGCACTGGGTGCACTTGGTCATGAATGACTGCTGAAACCCGTAATTCGTGGCAGGAATTTTTTTGCCGTTATCATAAGGACTTCCGCCACCAGGTATCCCATGGGCATTCACGTTGTTTGATGCCCTGGCCGCGTGGAAGTGGGCCTCATGGCACTGGAGGCATATGAAAGGCTCCTGCTGCTGCAACAGGTTGTTTGCAACTGTTCCATGGGGATTGTGACAGATGGTGCAATCCTCCAC
>CAYXYO010000134.1:0-19404 GCA_964469365.1 uncultured Desulfobacterales bacterium
GCAGGCTGGATGCCCAGGGGCGTATTTTGATTCCCGCATCTTTAAGGGAAGAGGCAGGTCTTGAAAAGGAAATCATTCTTGCCGGAATGCAGAACTATATCGAGATTTGGAACAGGACGAAGCTGGATGAGGAGCGGCGTCAGGTAGAGGAAGATTTTGAAAAGTACTCGGGAGATGTTTTTGGAGAATTCTCGATTACGCTCTGAAGCTGTTTTGACTCACCTTCCGGTACTTTGCAGCGAGGTCGCTGAGTATCTGAAACCGGAGGACGGAGGAGTGTATGTTGACTGCACGGCAGGCCTGGGCGGGCACATGGCGTTTCTTCTGGAACAGTTCCCCGGTATAAAAAAGATAATAGGTTTTGATTGTGACAGGGCCGCCCTTGAAAAGGCTGCTGAACGGCTTGAATCCTTTGGTGAAAGGGCCAGGCTCGTAAACAGCAGTTATACGGATGTTCCTGAAATGCTTGCCGCGGAAAATGCAGGCAAGGTCAACGGCATTTTGCTGGATGCCGGCCTGTCATCCTTTCAGCTTGAGCATAGCGGCAGGGGCTTCAGCTTTCAGAAAGATGAACCGCTTGACATGCGTATGGATACCGACAGTCATGTTACCGCGGCTGATATGGTGAACAGGCTCACTGAAGAGAGTCTTTCGGATATCATCAGAATTTATGGCGAGGAACGCTGGGCAAAAAAAATAGCTGCAAGGATTGTTGAAAGGCGCAGGATAAAGAAAGTCAAGACATCTGCCGAGCTTGCTGAAATTGTGGCGTCGGCAATACCGAGGCGTTTCCATCCCCGTCGCATCCATCCTGCCACCCGTACATTTCAGGGATTGAGGATAGCGGTTAACAGGGAACTTGACAATTTGAAGGAAGCCATCAGCCGGTTGCCCGCATGTCTTGAACCAGGGGGCAGGATATGCGTTATCTCCTTTCACTCCCTGGAGGATAGAATTGTGAAACATGGTTTCAGAAATGATGAGCGTCTTCAGGTTATTACAAAACGTCCTGTTATGGCCGGAGAAAAAGAACGTGAAGTGAATCCCAGGGCAAGAAGCGCAAAATTGAGATGCGCCATGTTGAAGGAGGAAAGTAATGAAAAGCGCGGCAATTAGCATGGTTGACAGAGGAGGCTATTCCACCATCTCTTCAGATTACAAGAGGAAGAGCCCTCGAAAAGCTGGTTTTGGTTCCATTGATTTCCGTGTTTTTTTTGTAGCAATCATGTTTTTTTCCCTTATTGCTGCCGGTGCGTGGTCTGCTTACCGGGTGATTGCCATGGAACAGGATATTCATATGCTCAAAAAACGGTCTGACAGTCTGGCCATGGAACAGATTGATCTGAACAGGGAAAAGCAGTCCATGCTTACCAGAGAACACCTTGAAATGCTGGGCGGGAAGATGGGGCTTCATGCCCCTGATAAAAAACAGGTTGTTTTTCTTAAGCAGGGGAGACGGTAGAGTGGGGGATGCGCATAAGATGAAAAAGGGAGTGACCGGTATCGTATTGTCATTTCTGGTGCTGGCTGGTGTGTCTTTTTTTTCAATGACATGCTGTCTTACAGAGAGTGAGGGCACACGTCTGGCCCTGGACAATGAAAGTGCCGCGGCGGGCGTTACCTCCGAGGCTTCCAGTTTGTCAGGCAGGGCGTCCATAGCAGACCGTTCAGGGAGCATGTTGGCAGTGGACGCAGTATCGCCAGGTGGCAACAGGATGTTCAGAAGTTATCCCTATGGCAGCCTTGCGGCACATGTCCTTGGCTTTAATACTCCATGGGGCAGGGGAGTGGAGGGGGTAGAGTTCGTTTATGAAAGCGCTATAAAAGGCATGGGGGAAAAATCGGTCTTTTATCTTACTATTTCCAGGGAGTTGCAACAACGTACAGAAAGGGATCTGGCATGGCAGATTGACAGGCTGGAGGCTGAAAGCGGCTGCACAGTCATCATGAATGTAAAAAACGGCCAGATACTTGCCATGGCGGCTGCTCCTGTGTGGAATCCGGCATCCGCGTGGCGGGATACGGTAAGTGAATTTGCAAATCCTGTGCTTGAAGATAATGTTGATCCCTGGATAATTCTACCTCTTGTCATGCAGGAAGATGACAGGGAACCGGCTTTGACAGCAGGCAAAAAGGTGAATCACCATGATTCATGCGGCGATCATAAAAAAAAGAAGTGGAGGTGGTCAGACATAGGCGAAAATCTGTCCATCTGGAATTCATGGAATGAGGGGCTGTTCAATGATGCCGGTCTGGCCAAAGACGCAGCCTTTCGTTTGTCAAAACTCGGGTTTGGTCAGCTTACAGGCATTGATTTGCCAGGAGAGAAACAGGGCATGATCCCGGCCCGTTTCCCTGAAACCCTTGACATGGCAGGCAACGCTGGTTTCAGGGCGACACCTGTTCAGCTTCTTCAGGCCTTTGCCCTTGTACTCAACAGAGGCAAGCAGATTGTGCCGCATGTGGCCCTTTCCGGAGAACATTTCGTGGCAGGTATTCATAAGAAAGAGAAAGACAGGAAAGGCGAGCAGTATGCGGAGCCTGTTGACAGCGTTGGCCTGGAAGATGGCGCCCTGCCCCTTGAAAGGCCGGATTATGATGCGGCGTCAGTAAATTTGCGACAGTCTCTGCCCGGCACAGGTTCGGGCCCGGCGCTGGCTGGCATCAGGATATTTAAGGATTCAGGCAGAAAATTTCTGGCCCAGGTTACAGGAATGGGATTCTGGCCCCTTGATGATCCTGAAATATGTTATGTTACCGTATTGAATAATGTGAGGCGTGATCCGCGTATAAGACGGGGGACCCTTGGTAAAACCATAAAAATCGCAAAAGATGCGCGGCGTATTGCGGGCCGGACAGAGTATGTTGCGGCTATTTCAAAGGCAGGCGGAGTAAGGCCGGAGTATGAATCGTCGGCAGGGGGTGCTGCTGTTGGGGTTATGCCCGATTTTCGGGGTCTTCCCATGAGGGATGCCGCTGAAAGACTTTTCAGGCTCGGGGTGCGGGTGGCCGCTTCCGGCAGCGGAAGGGTCGTCAGACAGGAACCGCGGGCCGGCACGGATCTGGGCAGTGTATCCGTATGCAGGCTGATATGCAGTAATTCTGTTTTCTGATATTCCTGTCATGCCGCTGTTTAGGGAGATAGTCGATGAGGCCGGTATTGGCTTTGACTGGCCTGATTCGTGTGGGGAGGTGGAGGTCGGCGGCGTAAACATTGATTCCCGTAACATTGAGCCAGGCGATATCTTTGTGGCCCTCAGGGGCGAGAAGAGAGACGGCATGGACCACGCTGAGGACGCGGTCGCAAGGGGCGCGTCCCTTATCCTTTGCGGCGGGGAAAGGGATGCGGTTTCATTGAAATACCCTGTGCCGGTTTGTCATGTGGAGGATGCAGCAGATGCGGCAGGCAGGATTGCGAGGGCCATGTTCCGGAGCTTCAGGCATGGTTTTGAGTTGTGGGGAGTAACAGGAACCAACGGAAAGACCACCATAACATACCTGCTGGAGTCCCTGTTTATGGCTTCCGGTCACATCCCCGGCGTTATAGGCACCATAGAGCAGCGCGTATCCGGCTGGTCCGCGCCTTCGCGCCTTACCACGCCTGATGTGGTGACATTGCACAGGCTGCTGGGTGAAATGCAGGATAGAGGGGCTGACAGGGTGGCCCTTGAGGTCTCGTCACATGCCCTTTCCCAGGGCCGCGTGGCCGGATGCCGGTTTGCTGTAGCCATTTTTACAAATCTCAGCAGGGACCATCTGGATTATCATCAGGACATGGAGAGCTATTTCCAGGCAAAGGCAAAACTTTTTACCGACTATGGGCCTGAGTTGTCGGTTATCAATCTTGATGACGCCTATGGCAGAAGATTGTGGAATATGATTCAGGGCAGGAAAATCGGGTACGGCATGGAAAGTGACGCGGATGTCCGGCCTGTGTGGTGGAATTCGGATTTTGGCGGGATAAACATGAAAGTCTCCACTCCCCAGGGTGTTTTCCCCTTGTTTGTCAACATGAACGGCAGACATAATGTAATGAATGTCCTTGCCGTTGTCGCGGCTGCCGCCGGTTCAGACATCACTTCAGGAAGGATAAGGGCAGGGCTTGAAAGGGCGGTGATGGCGCCGGGACGCATGCAGCCTGTGAATGTGAATGTTCCCTTCAGGGTCTTTGTTGATTATGCCCATACGCCCGATGCCCTCAGGACAGTGCTTGCCTCTGCCAGGGAAAATCTTGGTTCAGGATTCAGCGGGGATTGTAATGGGAAACTTCTTTGCGTTGTCGGATGCGGAGGCGACAGGGACAGGGGCAAACGTCCTGTTATGGGGCAAATCGCAGCCAGGTATGCTGATATTGTGGTTTTGACCTCTGACAATCCCAGGAATGAAGAGCCGCTGGCAATTATAAAAGAAATGCTGGCAGGCATTCCGGATGAATCCAGGGCCGGGATTTACACTGTTCCTGACAGGAGGGAGGCAATTGAAAGGGCTGTGAGCATGGCTGACAGGGGTGACGTTATCCTTGTGGCAGGCAAGGGACATGAGACCTTTCAGGTCAGAGGGGGGAAACAGTATCATTTTGATGATGTTGAGGAGATTGAGAGGGCATGTGCTTCCCTGGGTGGGCTGAATATGGGAGACCACTCTTTGTCATCAGGCTTTTCAGCATCATGTTCAGCGTCGGATGTTGTTGCCGCGACAGGAGGTTCTCTTGTTGCCGGAAGCGGGAATAGAGGTTTTTCAGGCGTCTCCACAGACAGCAGGAGCATCAGGGAGGGGGAACTGTTCTGGGCCCTTGATGGAGAACATTTCAAAGGCTCTGATTTCGTTGCGGACGCCCTGGGGCGAGGAGCCGCCGGAGCGGTGGTTGGCGGCAATGGGCCATGTGATACTTCATGGGCGTCAGCAGGGGACAGATTTGTTATCGCGGTGGATGACACACTTGAGGCCCTTGGTGATTTTGCGGCATGGCACGGCAGGAAAACAGGCGCAAGGGTGATCGGCATTACGGGAAGCTGCGGCAAGACCGGCGTAAAGGAGCTGCTTTCAATGGTAATGTCCATGAAATACAGGACCCTTGCCACATCTGGAAACTTCAATAATCTCATCGGGCTGCCACTGACTCTCCTGCAGGCTGGAAGAGAACATGAATGGGTCGTGCTTGAAATGGGCATGAACGTGCCTGGTGAGATAAAAAGATTGTGTGAAATCGCGGCCCCGGAGGCTGGCGTAATAACTTCGATACTGCCTGCTCACCTGGAGGGGCTTGGGGGCATTGAGGAGGTTTGCAGGGAAAAGTCCTGGCTATGGAAAATGATGCCTGCTGATGGCATCTGCGTGCTGAATCTTGATGATGAATTGTGTGTAAGGGCGGCAGACGAGTCAGGGCTTGAGGATATTACCGGTTACACCCTGGAAAGGGACACAGCGAAGGCTGAAGCCCTTGCCGCAAGGGCAGGCGCGGCAAGGCTTGTACAGGCTGTTGCGTGGAAACTGCGCCCTGACAGGACAGAACTGGTGCTTGAGGCGGACAGGGAACGGATTGAAATCAAATCAAGGCTTTCCGGCCTTGTGAATGTCAGAAATGTTTTGTGCGCGGCTTCAGCCGCCCTTGCCCTGGGCGTTGAGCCTGAACTGGTGGCCACGGGTATTGAAAAGGCCGGGCCTGTCAGGGGCAGGCTTCATGTGGAAAGGATTGGCGGAAACGTTCTGATAGATGACACCTATAACGCCAACCCCGCCTCAATGGCTGCTGCACTGGAGTTCCTTGGGGAAATAAAGGGGGAATCCCGGGGAGTGGCCATCCTTGGGGACATGTTTGAGCTCGGCAGGGATGAGAAACGGTATCATCTCGAACTGGGGGAGAGGGCCGCTGCAACCGGATTGGATCTGCTTGTATGCGCGGGCAGGCTTGGGGCGCTGATTGCAGAGGGGGCAATGCGGGCCGGAATGGCTGAAAAGAGGATCAGGGTTTTCCCGGATGTTGACAGCCTCATAAAGTGGAGGGGATTCAGGGAGATGTTTTGCGCGGAAAATACGGCGTTGACCATACTGGTTAAAGGCTCGCGCGGCATGGCAATGGAGCGGGTGGTGAAAAAAATACAGGACCGGAGGGCTGATTCATAAATGCTGTTTCATCTTCTTTATCCACTTCATGAACACTGGCCTGTCTTCAATGTGTTCAGATATATAACCTTTCGTACGATATACGCTGCGGTGACGGCCTTGCTTATCATGTGGATACTTGGCCCGATGTTTATAAAAAAGATCAGGGAACTTCAGTTCGGACAGGTGATAAGGGAGGACGGCCCTGAGCGTCACAGGCAAAAGGCCGGCACGCCGAGCATGGGAGGCGTGCTGATCTGCGGTTCCATTGTGACGGCGACCCTTCTGTGGGTGGACCTTGCCAACCTGTATGTCTGGACTGCCATCCTTGTGCTGTGCGGTTATGCTGTTACAGGTTTTCTCGATGACTATCTCAAGATAGCAAGGGGGAACAGTACAGGGTTAAGGCCTCTTTTCAAGATATTCCTGCAGGTGTTTTTCGTACTGCTTGCCGTTGCCCTTCTTTCTGCCGCTGGTTCATGGGATACGCATCTCAGCATTCCCTTTTTCAAGGATTTCAGACCTGATATAGGTTTCCTTTATGTGTTTTTTGCCATTTTCGTGGTGGTAGGCGCTTCAAACGCGGTCAACCTGACCGACGGCCTTGACGGGTTGGCCACAGGCCCCTTTATTGTGACTTCCGCTGTTTACCTGCTTTTTTGTTATCTCGCGGGTCACGTCAGGCTTGCCTCATATCTCCAGATACCATATGTGGCCGGCGTGGGAGAGCTGTCTGTCTTTTGCGGGGCAATGGTCGGGGCCGGACTGGGGTTTCTCTGGTTTAACACCTATCCGGCTGAGATTTTCATGGGCGACACTGGTTCCCTTGCCCTTGGCGGAGCCATCGGGGCGGTTGCTATATTGTCAAAACAGGAGATACTCCTTGCCATAGCTGGCGGCGTTTTTGTTACCGAGGCGGTTTCCGTAATCATGCAGGTAGGGTTCTACAAGCTGACAGGAGGCAGGCGGATTTTCAGAATGGCGCCGGTGCATCACCATTTTGAGCTGTTGGGCTGGAAGGAACCCAAGGTTATAGTGCGGTTCTGGATTGTGTCAATATTGCTGGGGCTTGTTGCCATAAGCACTTTGAAACTGAGGTAGGGATGAATTCATCGGCTGAAAGCGTACTTGCGGGCAGAAGGATAGTAGTGGCCGGTCTTGGCGTTTCAGGAGAGGCCGTTGCCCGATGGCTCCATGGATGCGGGGCCGGGCTGATGTTGTATGATTCCGACACAGCACTGTCTGCTGTGGCGCCGGATGTCGCGGCATCCGGCAAGGAAGTCTTTTTTAGTGACAATGATGTCAAGGCGGTTTTTGAGAGATTTGCCCCTGAGCTTCTTGTCGTGTCTCCAGGCATCCCGCCTTCCTCCGGGATAGTCAGGGCCGCTGTTGAAAGAGGTATCCCGATTACCTGCGAGCTTGCCCTTGCGGCCGCTTTCTGGCAGGGGCCGGTTATTGCCGTTACCGGCACAAACGGCAAGACTACAACAGTGAGGCTTGTATCATGTCTGCTCAATGAGGCAGGGGTTGACCATGTAGCGGCCGGCAATATCGCGCCGCCCCTTGCCGCATGCATGGGACGGAACAGTGTGAATTGCACGGCTGTGCTGGAGGTGAGCAGTTTTCAGCTTGAATACTTTCCGGAAACCGGTGACGCCCTGTTGCCCTTGCCCTGTTTTTCAGTTGCCGCCCTGCTTAACCTGGCCCCTGACCATCTGGACAGGCACGGCTCATTTGAAAGTTACAGCAGGTTCAAGGGCAGGATTTTTGACTACTGCCGTGACGGCGGCGCTATTGTCAACATGGGGGACGGCAACGCCATGCGCTGTCTTCATGGCAGGCCCGGACTCTGTTTCGGGCATGGTCCCCCGGGGGAACATGGCGCCTTTGTTGACAGGGATGCAGGAGAGATAGCAGTTTCGCTGCCTGGGGGCAGTGTTGAAAGCTATGACCTTGCCGGTTGGTCCCTTGAGGGGACGCACAATCTGGAAAATCTGGCCTGCGCCATACTTGCGGCAAGGCTGGCAGGTGCGGGGCAGACCGGCGTAAGCCGGGGAATCAGCCTGTTCAGGCCGCCAGGACATCGTTTTGAAACAGTGGCTTTTATCTCGGGCGTGCGTTTTATAAATGATTCCAAGGCGACCAATGTGGCGGCCACCCTAAAGGCAATGGAGGCTGTGCAGGGCAATATTGTCCTTGTTGCCGGAGGGGTCGGCAAGGAGGAAGATTACGATGTGCTTGCCAGGGCGATATCTGCACGAAACGGCGTGGACAGTTCCTCTCCTTCAGCATGCGGCAGGGTCCTGAAAGTAATCCTTCTGGGAGAAACCAGGGATGAAATAGGCAGAAGCCTTGACGGTATCGTGGAGATTTGTGCAATAGATGTGGATTCGGGGGATGAAGCCATGCGGGCAGCGGTCAATGACGCATTTGAAAGCGCGTCTCCCGGAGATACAGTGCTTTTTTCACCTGCGTGCGCCAGCTTTGACATGTTCGGGAGCTACATGGAGCGCGGAGACGCCTTTGCCAGGGCTGTAAAGGAGTTTTGCGGATTCAGGAGAGAGCCAACAGGAGAAATGCCGTGTCAATAAAAATTCTCATAGCAGGGGGAGGCACTGGAGGACATGTCTTCCCTGGAGTAGCCGTGGCCGAGGCCCTGGAAAAAATGGATGGGCATACGTCGGTCATGTGGATTGGCACAGGGCGTCCTGTGGAAAGGAATATATTGAAGGACCGGGGTTGGATTTACAGGGTTCTGGATGTAAAGCCTGTATATGGACACGGCATGCCCGGCACGGTGATGGCCATGCTGGCCCTGCCGCTTGCCCTTTTGCGGGCGCTGTCATTGATAGGAAAGTTCAAGCCTGATGTTGTGTTGGGGGTTGGAGGTTATGTCTCAGGGCCGGTGATTGTGGCTGCCCGTCTTGCAGGGAAAAGGGTGGCAATACATGAGCAGAATTTCGCGCCTGGACTTGCAAACAGATGGGCAGGACGCTTCGCCCACGTCATATTGACAAGTTTCAGCGGGACGGCCTCTTATTTTCCGGCAGGCTGCCTTGAAAAAATCGAGTGCACAGGTAATCCGGTGCGTCTTTCACTGGTTGAAAAGGCAGCCGGTTACGGTGTCAGGCGCCGTGGGCGGGAGCCGTCAGTTCTGGTGCTTGGCGGCAGCCAGGGCGCCGCCGGTCTTAACCGCCTTGCCGCGTCGGCACTTCAGGGTCTCGGCAAGTCAGGTCTGCCTGTGCGGGTTGTTCATCAGGCAGGCCCTGGCCGTGTTGAGGAGACGGAACAGTTTTACAGGGAGATGAAAAACGCTCGCGTGGTTGAGTTTATAGATGATATGGCCATGGCTTACGGAAAGGCTGATCTTGTTATCTGCAGGGCAGGGGCCACAACCATTGCCGAGCTTTCAGCCCTTGGCAAACCATCTGTCCTGATACCATATCCCTATTCAGCAGAGGGGCATCAGGATGTAAATGCCAGGGTTATGGCTGAAAACGGCGCTGCCCTCTATTTCCAGCAGGCAGATACAGGTTCAGTTATGCTGGGGAGTGAAATTGAAAAGTTGCTAAAAGATGAAAAACGATTAGATTCCATGGGGAAAAAGGCAAAGGTTCTCGGCAAGCCGGAGGCTGCGGAAAGGATAGCGGCATCCCTGCTTGACATGGTGGTTGAAAGGCATGATCCGGTTCAGGGTAAATGTATAAAAAACAGTTGATTCATTTTGTGGGTATTGGCGGCATAGGCATGAGCGGCCTTGCAAGGGTGCTTCTCTCCCTTGGTTATGAAGTGTCCGGTTCTGACCTCAGGGAAAATGACGTGACACGTTATCTCGCCGCCCATGGGGGCGTTATCTTCAGGGGGCATGACGCAGGCAATGTGGGCGCGGCTGATGTGGTCGTTACATCATCCGCTGTCAGGGCGGACAACCCTGAGGTGACAGAGGCAAGGAAAAGGGGCATACCTGTAATTCCAAGGGCTGAGATGCTTGCCGAACTCATGCGATTCAAAAAATTCGGCATTGCTGTTGCGGGTGCCCATGGCAAGACCAGCACCACATCCATGGTGGCGTCCGTGCTGGAAACAAGCGGCCTTGATCCCACTGTAATAATCGGTGGCAAGGTGAGCGGAACCGGCTCCAATGCCTACTGGGGAAAGGGTGATTTCCTGGTTGCCGAGGCTGATGAGAGCGACGGCAGTTTTCTGCGCCTTGATCCAAGCATAGAAATTATAACCAATATAGACCTTGAACACCTTGACCATTACAGCGGTCTGGAAGAGATAAAGGCAGCGTTTCTTGATTTCATGCAGAGGCTGCCCTTTTATGGCATGCTGATTGTGTGCGGTGATGATGAACATTTGCCAGGGCTTGCGGAATCCGCCCAAAGGAAACATATACTGTATGGTACAGGCGAAAACTGTTCGCTCAGGGCAGTTGACATGGAAAGCCGCGGCAGAAAGGTTTGTTATACTGTTCTGAGGCATGGAGTGGAGCTTGGCAGGGTGCGGCTTGCAGTTCCCGGCATGCATCATGTGAGAAATTCCCTGGCGGCACTGGCGACTGGTCTTGAGATGGAGATTCCCTTTGAAAGGATAAGCAAGGGGCTTGAAAATTACAGGGGAGTGGAGAGACGCTTCCAGATCCTTGGCGAACATGAAGATGTCGTTGTTATGGCTGATTACGCCCATCACCCCACTGAGATAGCCGCCACCCTGGGCGCTGCGCGGGAGGCGTGGCCTGGCCGCCGTCTTCTGGTGCTTTTTGAGCCTCACCGTTACAGCAGGACGGCAATGCTCATGGATGCCTTTCCAGGCGCCTTTGACAAGGCTGACATGCTATGGGTATGTGACATATACCCTGCAAGCGAGACCCCTCTTCCAGGAGTAACAGCTGAAAATCTGGTTAGACGGATAGACAGGGAGTTCGCCGGAGACGTATATTACGGAGGCGCCTGCATGGATTTGCCTGACAGGATTGTGGAGACAGCAATGCCCGGAGATGTCATAATCACCATGGGGGCGGGTTCCATAGGAAGAATCGGGAACATTATTCTTGACCGTCTTTGCGGCGTGGAAACCGGAGTGATGAGCCTGTGAGAACCCTTTTCAATGACCTGAAAAAAATTAACGGGCTGGTTGTGAGCAGGGATGTCTTCCTGGCGGACAAGACCACTTTCAGGATTGGCGGGGTTGCCAGTATCCTTGTACAGCCCCGCACCATTTCAGCCCTTGAAAAGACGCTGGAATATTTTGCAAACAATCATGTCAGGTTTGATATATTGGGAAATGGCAGCAATTTGCTTGTTGATGACAGCGGAGTCGGGGTCGTGCTGAGCCTTGCGCTGCTTTCTTCTATTTCAATGGAGAATGGCAGGTTGTGCGCAGGGGCAGGATGCAGGCTGATGTCTCTGGCGGCCTGGTCCATGCGTTGCGGCATAGGCGGTTTTGAAGAGTTTTCAGGGATTCCGGCGAGCCTTGGTGGAGCGGCGCGTATGAATGCCGGGACCCCTGTGGTATCCTTTGCGGATACAGTGCGTTCAGTCCGGATATCAGGGCCCGGAGGCAGTTTTTATGCAGGTATGGATGAACTGCAGACAGGGTACAGGAGCTGCTGCATTCCATCAGGTTCAGCAGTTTCAGAGATTGTCTTTAATGAAATTGGTGCTGCGGGAAACAGTAAACGGCGTTATCGCCTTATGAGGACAGAACGGAAAGATATAGTCAGGCGCACAAGGAGCGTACTTGCCAAACGGCATTTGAAACAGCCCATTGGCACCCCAAACGCGGGATGCGTGTTTAAAAATCCACCCGGCAAGGCTGCCGGTTTCCTGATTGAACAGTGCGGTTTCAAGGGAAAACGTGTCGGGGACGCCAGGGTTTCTGATATTCATGCCAACTTCATTGTCAACCTTGGCAATGCGACCTTTGACCATGTGATAGCCCTTATGGAACTGGTCAGGGCAGGGGTCATGGAACAGACCGGAATATGTCTGGAGCCTGAGGTGCGTATATGGAGGAAACGGGTATGAAAAGGCGCAACGCAGTAAGGGCGGGTTTCGTTACTGCAAAACGTCGCCGTTCCAATGCGGGAAGTGGTATGTATGGCCGGGTTCTGAGGCGGATCATGTTCAGGGGTATCCTGGCTATGATTATGGTTGCCATGGTTGCCGGTGTCGGTTTCGCGGGTTGGCAATGGCTTGTGTCGTCAGAGATGTTCAGGATAAGCTCTGTGGACATATCCGGATGCAGGCATATGAGCAGGAAGGATGTGCTGGAACTGGTTAATGTTTCTTCTGATGACAGCCTGTTGCTTGTTGATATTGAAGAAATAGCCGAAAGGCTCAGGTCGGCTCCATGGATAAGGGAGGCCGATGTCACGCGTGGTTTCCCGGATCATATTGTGGTGAGCCTAACCGAAAGGGAGCCAGTTGTTTTTGTGAATAGCGGCAAGTTTTACCTTGCTGATGCAGAAGGGGAGATTTTTCTGGAATATTCTCCTGAAAAATATGAGTTTTCCCTGCCGATAATTTCAGGCATAAAGATGGTCAGGGACAGGACGCGGCATGTGTGGCGCGCAGATGAAACGTCTGCTCAAGGTTTCAGGGCGGCCCTTGATCTGATCAGGCTCTCATCCAGGGGCATCAGAACGCTTGGCCTTAACAATATCAGCCAGATTGATGTAAGGTCAGATGGCTCTCTTGTGCTCTATACGGCAGACAGGGCTGTCCCCTTCCATTTTGGGAATGGAAAGATGAAGGAACTGTCAGTCCAGTTCGCACGGGCCGAGAAAATTCTTTACCATCTTTACAGCTCCGGCAGGTACGGAGAGGTGGACAGGGTTGACGTAAATTTCATGAATGACATGGCGCTTGCACATCTTGGGGGGAACTGAAAGAAATGGCAGATCGCACACATGATATAGTTGTTGGCCTTGATATCGGCACAACCAAGATATGCGCTCTTGTGGGGGAACGCACTGATGACGGGATAGAAATTATCGGAATCGGCACCCATCCCTCTCTTGGACTTCGCAAGGGCGTTGTCGTCAATATAGACAGTACTGTCAATTCCATCAGGAAGGCGGTGGATGACGCCGAGCAGATGTCCGGATGTGAAATCGGCTCTGTTTATATAGGAATAGCCGGCAGTCATATAAAGGGTTTTAACAGCCATGGAGTGATCGCCATAAAGGGCGAGGAGGTCTCCCTTGAAGATGTGGAAAAGGTGATAGAGGCCGCCCGTGCCGTGGCCATCCCCCTTGACCGTGAAGTGATCCATATCCTTCCACAGGAATATATCGTTGATGACCAGGGGGGCATCCTTGACCCTGTGGGCATGAACGGCGTTCGTCTTGAGGCGAGGGTCCATATTGTGACCGGAGCGGTAACCGCGGCGCAGAACCTTGTCAAGTGCGCAAACAGGGCGGGCCTTGACGTTATGGATATTGTGCTGCAACCCCTTGCTTCATCAGAGGCGGTGCTGACCATGGAGGAAAAGGAGCTTGGTGTGGCCCTGGTGGATTTCGGGGGAGGAACCACCGACCTCGCCCTGGTGGCAGACGGAGCCATACGTCATTCCGCGGTGCTGGGTCTTGGCGGAAACAACCTGACCAATGATATCGCCGTGGGTTTGAGGACCCCGATGCACGAGGCGGAAAAGATCAAGATAAATTACGGGACCTGTCTTTCTTCCTTTGTTCAGAAAGATGAAACCATAGAGGTGCCAAGCGTTGGAGACAGGAAACCAAGGCTTCTTACACGTCAGATACTTGCGGAGATACTGGAACCCCGTGTGGAAGAGATCTTTACGCTTATAGACCAGGAAATTGACAGGACAAAACTTAAGGAGAGCCTCATATCCGGCATGGTCATAACCGGTGGCTCTGCCCTGCTTCCAGGCATAGCCGAGATGGCAGACCAGATATTTGAAATGCCTACGAGGATAGGACGTCCACGGGGCATAGAGGATTTGATGGATGACCTGGATGACCCCAAGTATTCCACGGCAGCAGGACTGGTGCTATACGGTTTTGTAAATCAGCCGGAGAGAAAATTCAGGATACGGGACGGCAACATATTTCAGCGCGTTGTTAACAAGATGAAATCATGGTTCAGTTCCTGAGTTTTTGAACAGCAAGGGACGGTAACCGTAAAGAGAGGTGGAAAGTATGTCATTTCAGCCTGTTGAACCTGAGTTTGGTGCCCGTATAAAGGTGGTGGGCGTTGGCGGCGGCGGTGGTAATGCCGTTAACAACATGCTTGCGTCCGGACTTGCCGGCGTGGAATTTCTTGTGGCCAATACTGACGCCCAGGCGCTTTCCGCATCTTCCGCAACATCTGTTATTCAGCTTGGAAAAGATGTTACCAGGGGGCTTGGGGCAGGCGCTGACCCTGAAAAAGGCAGGCTCGCCGCCCTTGAGAGTGTTGAAGAAATAGAGGCGGGTCTCAGGGGCAGCGACATGGTGTTTGTGACCGCTGGCATGGGTGGCGGCACCGGTACGGGAGCCGCACCGGTTATAGCTGGAATTTCCAGGGAAGTTGGCGCCTTGACAGTGGGTGTGGTTACAAAGCCCTTTGCCTTTGAAGGGAAACGGAGAAAAAAACAGGCGGAGGCAGGGCTGGAGGAACTTAAAAAGGTGGTTGATACCATGATAACCATTCCCAATGACCGCCTGCGCGCCACAGTCAAACCAGGTACACCCATGATGGAGATGTTCCGGAAAGCTGACGAGGTGCTCTATTACGCTGTACGGGGAATTTCAGACCTCATCGTAGTACAGGGTTATATAAATGTGGATTTTGCGGATGTGAAAACAGTTATGGCTGAAATGGGACTTGCCCTCATGGGCACTGCCGTGGCCACAGGAAAGAGGCGCGCTGTCCAGGCCGTACAGATGGCCATTGCCAATCCGCTTCTCGAGGATATTTCAATAAACGGCGCCAGGGGCGTGCTCATGAATCTGACAGGCAACCCTGAAAATCTCAGTTTTGATGAGTTTGAACAGGCCTCTTCCCTGATACATTCAGAAACAGATGAAGATGCCAATATTATTATAGGTCAGGTTTTTGACGAGACCCTGGGAGACGAGATAAGGGTGACGGTGATAGCAACCGGTATTTCCGATGCCCGTGAGCCCGCAAGGCCTGTGCAGGAAGATAACAAGGCCGTAGAGGAGGAAGTGACCTCTTCCGCGCAGGATAAACAAGAAAAAGCTGATGCGGAGATCGATTTTTCCGATCTTGATTATGATGAACTCGACAAGCCTCCCTCTGTCAGGGATATGTTTGCCGGGCGGCGGAACAGAAAGTGTAAATGATATTTCACGAGGAGATATGAATTGCCATGCCTTTTAAATTTATAGAACCGGAGTTGTCTGCAAGGATAAAGGTTGTTGGTGTTGGCGGCGGTGGAGGAAACGCTGTCAATAACATGATTGCGGCAGGTCTTCACGGTGTTGATTTTATTGTAGCCAATACCGATTCCCAGGCCCTGGATATGTCAAGGGCTGATACGCGTATTCAGCTTGGCAAGGGGCTTACCAAGGGGCTTGGAGCGGGAGCCAGACCGGAAATCGGCAGAGAGGCCGCGGAGGAGAGCAGTGAGGAGATAAGGCAGGTGCTTGAGGGCAGCGACATGGTGTTTGTGACCGCCGGCATGGGTGGCGGCACCGGTACGGGAGCCGCGCCTGTTATTGCCGAGATCAGCAGGGAGCTTGGGGCCCTTACAGTGGCTGTCGTGACAAAACCGTTCAGGTATGAAGGCAAGAAAAGGGCGAAGCATGCCAGGGAGGGCCTTGAGGAGCTTGTGAAGGTGGTGGATACCATAATTACCATCCCCAATGACAGGCTCAGGGAACTGGGTGAACCCGGGACCCCCATTATAAAACTGTTCAGAAAGGTTGACGAGGTGCTTTATTCCGCTGTCCGTGGCATTTCCGACCTTATTGTAATGCATGGTTATATAAATGTTGATTTTGCAGATGTGAAGACCGTCATGTCAGAGATGGGACTGGCTCTCATGGGGACCGGAGCTGCCTCAGGCCCGGGCCGCGCCGAAGAGGCTGTAAGGATGGCAATAAGAAATCCCCTGCTTGAAGATATCTCCATAAAGGGCGCCAGGGGTATTCTCATCAATATTACAGGTCATCCTGATACGTTGAGTGTTGAGGAATTTGAGCAGGCCTCCCAGCTCATCCATGATGAGGCCCATGAAGATGCCAATATCGTGATAGGACAGGCATTTGATGAGACATTGGGGGATGAACTCCGTTTAACAGTTATAGCGACAGGCATAGGCAAACCTGCCACTGAACAGGATACGGTGATTACATCCATAGAAACAGCCAAGATCAGGAAACGTCTTGCCGCGGCAGGCAGGCAGGATGAGACAGACATGGAGGGTGATGTGGCCACGCCTGTACTTTCAAATGCGCAGGGTATGCAGGAAAATATTTCTGAAAATATGGGGATAGGCGATGACCCCTATCTTGATATCCCTACCTTTCTCAGGAAAAAGGCCGATTAGTTCCTGTTGTTTGCGGCATCATGTCTTGGTGATGAAAGGCCCTTTGAATAATGGATCATGATATTAGCAGGACGTTGACATTCCAGGTTAAGCGTGAGCTCGCAGAGCGATATTTCGGCACTCGCAAATTGATTGAGGAGGAACTGGAGCGGCTCAGGGGCATGATTGAAGCCCTTGAACTGATGTATGTGCAGAAGATCGGCAGGGACCTTGTGAGGATATACGCCCTTTTGAAAGAACGTGATCTGATAGAGGAATTTATGAAGGCCGCCGGTTGGAATGATGTCCCATTTTATGATGAATATGTTATTGATTCCGACACCATACGTCAGCGTCTTATGGATTCCATGCTTGTAATCGGATGGTTTTCAAAGACAAAATTTACCAATATGCTTGTTGACAGTTACGACAGGCTCTATCATGACTGTTCCCGTTACCAGGATCTGTATGATGAGGCAATGGAAGAGTATGCCATTGTCATGGAAGAGGTGAGACAGTTCAGGGCAAGGTATTCCCTTGATGAGATAATGAGTTTTGTTGGACAGCTTGATGGCGAAGGCGATGGCCCTGCCATTATGGGAGTTGTCGATTCCGGCGGCAGGCAGAGGCTTGCGGGGCAGATGGAGTTGTCAGTGCCTGCAGACATGATGGATGATGTTCACAAGATACCATCCCTTCCTTCTCCTGACAGCATTAGAAACAGACTGGAATCACTGGCTTCCAGGGCGGAGCCGGGACATCGTGAAGAGGTCCTGCATTCCATGTCGGAGAGTTCCTGAAACGGTCTGCATCCACACAGACTGTCAACAGACCGGGGCAGTTTATACTCCGGCCCTGTCAGAATTGTCAAATCCCTCTGAGTTATAAAATTGCATGGTCATGCCGGTTAAGGTATAAAGGTACGGCATGAGAAAGAGAGACCAGAGAAGCAGCGGTAGAAAACAGCGTAAATGGGGGGCCATGCCCTTGATATACATACTGTTTTTTTCCGCCATCCTTATATCCGCCCTTACTGCCGTCGGTGTGGCGGGATATATGATGCTGGGCCTTCCAGGCCTGAACTCCCTGAAGACATATACGCCGCCCGCGGTTACCGAGGTGTATGACGCCAGTTACCGGCCCCTTGCCTACTGGTACAAGGAAAAAAGGTGGCCTGTTACCCTGTCTGATGTCCCTGAGACCCTGATACAGAGTTTTCTCGCGGCTGAAGATGCCAGATTCTATACGCATCCCGGCATTGATTTCTTTGGCGTGGCCAGGGCCATGATAAAAAACATGGAGGCAGGGGCCATAGTTCAGGGTGCCAGCACTATTACCCAGCAGGTAACAAGGGCTCTGCTCCTTTCAAGGGAAAGGAGCTGGATAAGAAAGCTCAAGGAGGCGATTCTTGCGTGGCAGATAGACGCGGCCCTTACAAAGGATGAAATTTTGACCATCTATCTGAACCAGATATATCTTGGTAATGGGGCCTATGGCGTTGAGGCTGCTGCCCGCACCTATTTTGCCAAACATGTGTGGGATCTTAATCTTGCCGAGTGCGCCATGATAGCCGGTCTTCCCCAGGCCCCAAGCAGCTATAATCCTGCCAGACATTTCAAAAAGGCTGTACAGCGTCAGCGTTATGTGCTGGGCAGGATGGTCAGTGAGGGCTATATCCGGCAGGAAGAGATGGATGCCGCCCTGGCCTTTAAAATAAAAATTAAAAAGGAGACCCTGCCTGACATACCGGAGAAGGCCTATTTTCTTGTGGGTCTTCGCAAGGAACTGGAGGCCAGGTACGGTAAGGAACGCCTGCTTTCTGATGGCATGACCATTGTCACCACCCTTGACGGCCTGTGGCAGGCAAGGGCTGTTGAGGCTGTAAGGCAGGGCGCTGCGCGGGTGATAGCGCGTCATCCTGAGGACAAGGGGCTTGCGAAAAACATTAACGGGGCCCTTCTTTCAATTGACGCCCATACCGGGGCAATAAAGGCCATGGTCGGAGGTCTTGATTTTGATAAAAGCCAGTTCAATATGGCTACTCAGGGTCTTATGCAGCCAGGTTCATGCTTTAAGCCCGTTGTCTATTCCACTGCCCTTGCCATGGGAGTCCTGCAGCCTGACAGTATAATAGTGGATGAGCCGGTTACCCTTCAGGGCAGCACTGAAAACAGTGACGACCTGTGGAAGCCGGAGAATTTTGATCGTAAATACATGGGGCCTGTTACCCTGGTGACAGGCCTTACCTATTCAAGGAATATTATTGCCATTAAAACCGCGCGGCTGACAGGGGTAAAGCCTATTATAAGACAGGCGAGAAAGATGGGCATAACCGTCCCCCTGGCCGCTGACCTTTCCATTGCCCTTGGTTCTTCGGCACTACCCCTTGCACAGCTTGTAAGCGCTTACAGCACCTTCCCCAATAATGGCAAGCGGGTAAAGTTGCAATATGTCCAAAGCATAACAGACCGTTACGGCAATGAGCTTGAGGCCCTTGAGCCGGAAACCAGTGACGCCCTTGATCCTGTGACAGCCTGCCAGATGACTTTTATGCTGAAGAACGTGGTGGAGGATGGCACCGGAAGGTGCGCGAGGAAACTGGGGGTTCCGGCAGGCGGCAAGACAGGGACCACCAACAACTGTCAGGACGCATGGTTTATGGGGTTCACCCCGTCGATTGTAACCGGTGTCTGGATTGGACGCATGGACAAGAAGTCCCTTGGGAAAAAGGAGACTGGCGGCAGGGTGGCGTGTCCTGTATGGCGTGATTTTATGGAAGTAACTGTTCATGGGCGGGAG
>CAYXYO010000135.1:0-3787 GCA_964469365.1 uncultured Desulfobacterales bacterium
CGGTGGGCGACTGACAGCGGACGCACCACAACCATCACAAGCGCAGTTTCAATCCACGCCCCCGCGCGGGGGGCGATCTGCCAGGCGGTATTACCCTGGCATCCCCCTTCCGTTTCAATTCACGCCCCCGCGCGGGGGGCGAAGTCTGCTTTCTATTATTGAAAAAGCAAGACATAAAAGACACTTTTATGCGAACCATTTAAGAAATATTAACAAAATGATTCAGTCATATTGAATAAATTCCATTTTATCAATTAAAACAAAACTGTTCAACCTTGCGAACCTCCCTGCAACTTCATGGTTACAGCAGGTTCGCAAAACTCATTCTTAATGATATTTTGACAGCGTAAAAAAACAAAACCGGGTTTCCCATACCGTTTTTATCCCGTTATGCCGCGCCGAGCATGTATGGCATGAGCCGTAAAGAGCCCCGAAGGGGTGGCGGCAGGACGCCGCCACCGGCAGTATGGTCATGGATGACCATTCTGCCGGCTCCGGCTCATGCCATACACGCGCAGGAGACAAGCGGCATTCGGGCGTCCTTTTCTTTGGTTCATTTCTTTTGGACGAGCAAAAGAAATGAACATATCAATCAAATCAACAACAACCCATCCTGCTCCACCCCTTTTTCCACTCCGACATATTCTATTCTCCGTTTCCAGTTGGAACCGAGAAAATAAAACCTCAGACTGTCCGACTCCATATCTATTTCTTCTATTAATTTCTGACGCAAAACAGTCCACATGGCAGGGTCAACAACACACTCAAAAACAGAAAACTGAACTCTCTGCCCATGATCCGCACACACCCTGGCAACACGTCTCAGCCTTCTGGCTCCTTCAGGTTCGCTGGTCTTCACGTCATAGGCCACAACAACAAGCACTTTTCACCTCCATATTACAGGCGGATAACCATCAAGGTCTCCTCGCAGAAAACGGGCAAGCAGCAAGGCCTGCATGTAAAAAAACATGCCTATCGACATTTTTCTGGCGAGAAAAGGATGCTGCATTATATCCTGTTTACGTTTCTGATATACCTGAAGCAGAATCTTTTTCGCATCGTCTTTCAATCTCACTGCGCCATTTTCACTAATCCTGAAATCACGTTCTTTCAACTGTTCCAGATTCACAAGCGATAATGCCACCCTGTCAACCAAGGGACGAAATTCCTCCATAATGTCCAACGCAAGTCCGAAGCGTCCGGGCCTGTCCCTGTGCAGGAAACCAACAGCAGGATCAAGCCCTGCAGACTCCAGGGCTGAACGGATATCGTGCATCAATATCGTGTAAAGAAATGACAGGAGACAATTCATCCTGTCAAGGGGAGGCCGTCTGTTACGATGGCTGAACTCAAAGGCTTTCCTGTTTTTAGTTACAAGATGTCCCAGAACGGAAAAATAGTTATGCGCAGCATCACCCTCAATACCGCGAATTTCATCAAGGCAGCCGACATGCCCCAGCCTGTCAATGGAAGCGGTCAGTCGTCGAACGGTTGAATGCAAGTCATTGATATCAACCTTGTCCGGATGATCTCTCAAGGCGCGTTTCAACACATGGCGGCAGTTGGCTATCTTTGCTGTTATGCATGCCCTTGCAACAGCGGTTGAAAATTCAGGGTCATCGGCCTTTCTGTACTGTTCACGTCTCAACAGCACGTTTCCTGACACTGGCCCTGTAACCCTTGCCAGGAATCTGCCATGCTCGGTCAGAAAAGAGACTGAAACATTCCGCTCAGCGCAAAACCCCATGAGAAACGGGCTGCATCCCACATTGCCAAAGGTCACTATGCCGTCCAAGGTATGAATCGGAATCCTGAGTTTTACTGACCGTTCAATACGAACTGCAACAGTCTCGCCATCCTTGGCAAGATATGCCCCCTGCGTAGTGACAAACAGGGTGTTGAGATGTGTTTTCATTCTTCTTCCACCATTTTCTGCATGTAGCCGGCCACTTTCCCCGGCCGTCCCACTGTGCCTGGCAGACACAGGTCAAACAGTGAGCATTTGCCACAATGTTTTCCATATTGCGGGGCCGGAGTTTTGCCGCTGTCAAGCATTTCATGCACGGCTCCGGCTGTTTCCACTGTTTTGTTTCGCAGTGTTACTGACATCTCAACAGGAAAACGTCTCCGTTTTTTTCCATAATATAACAACGCTTCAGGGATATGCGTATTGAGCATCTCTTCAAGGCACAACACCTGCGCGCAGAGCTGTACCATGTCCGCGTCATGTTTTTTGGGACGGCCGCGTTTGTACTCCACCGGATACGGCTGCCAGCTTCCATCTTCCCGGAGATGAAATTCAACCACATCGGCACGACCGGTCAAACCGAGTGCAACAGAGCGTATGGGCATGTCATATTCCACACGTATCTTCCGTCTTGACTCTCTGGCCGCGGTGTGAACCCGCTCATGCAGTATGCGACCTTCAGCGGTAAGACGGTTTTCCGCCCACAACTGTTCGACATGAATCAGGGCGCACTGCCTGGGACAGAACAGGAAATGCTGCAGGGCAGAGAGCATGACAAGGTTGTCTTCACTGTGCATCAGTTATTGTTCCGGTCTTTCTGCGAAGATGAGATTGACGCAGGTCTTTCCGGGCAGGAACGCTGGAGGCGGCAATTCCCTGTCTTAAAAAAACATTATTCAAATGTCGGGAAGTTACCGACTGATCACGTTGAGAAAGCTCTGTCATCCGGGTA
Source organism: uncultured Desulfobacterales bacterium (assembly GCA_964469365.1). Lineage (GTDB taxonomy): Bacteria > Desulfobacterota > Dissulfuribacteria > Dissulfuribacterales > QOAL01 > CAYXYO01. The sequence goes on from CAYXYO010000135.1 coordinate 2,700, forward strand.
TGAGACAACCATACCGTCTCATCCTCCAACCTTACCTCAAGCAATGTCTGTCCATATTCGGATGGACAAGGAATAAATCCGCCCTGTTTACATGCCATTACGGCTCCTTGCTCGTTGCTGCGCATGTGCTTGCTCCACCAACTGCATGGTTTCCTGCCAGGCCTGGCCGCAAAACCGGATAAACGGCTCCAGGGCTTCGGGCCCGGGCAGAAGTTCATCACCGGCCCGGATCTGGCCAGTCAGATTATGACAGGCTGACAGAATATCGATATACTGTTTACGTCTCTCCTTTGGGATAAGGATCGGCGGCAGGCCGCAACGAAGCACAGGCAGGTTGGCAACCAGACGGGCAAGGCGACCGTTACCGTCAAAAAAGGGATGGATACGGACAAAGGAAACGTGCAATTGCGCATAGGCTGAAAGGGCATAATCACGATTTCCCGGCACCAGGGAGCGGTCAATTTCCTGAAACAATCCAAACCACTGTTCCATCAGCCTGGGAACATCCTGCGGACGAGTGTATTCAAAGACAACCTGTTGACCTTCAATAACTCCTACCGTGGAGTTCGGTTCCTTTTTCCATCTGCCTACCGGCTTGTACACATCAAAAAACACATCGGTCTGCACGGCCTTGTGAAGGGCAAACAGATCATCTTCTGCAAATACATGCCCTTCCTCCAGAAATTTGTAGAGCAGATCAACAGCCCTGGCATGGCCCACCACCTCTTCATGATCCTTGAGCGGCTTGCCGGAAACAGTAAGACCCTCCTCCAGCACAAAGGCGGTTTCTCCAAGCGTCAGGCTGTTGCCCTCTATGGCGGTGGAAGAATGAGTCCATAGGTTGCGAAGCTGTAACAGCAATGCCTGGCGGAGGTCAGGGTCGAGACCGTGAAGAAAGGTGAGCATAAACAGAACGCCAACTTTACAATTTTTCCAAAAGGGTAACGCCATCCGGCACTTCCCCTACAGTTACCTCATAATCAGAAAATCTCCGTGCTGGACCTTCACTGCCATTTTTTCGCTTTACTTCGATCAGATCAAACAGTTTATGAGCAGGTGCATTGCCGAGTTTTGAATCATGTTTGAAG
>CAYXYO010000136.1:0-7360 GCA_964469365.1 uncultured Desulfobacterales bacterium
GAATTTTTAAGAGTTGGTGCTTGCTGCTCATCGCATACATCATTCATTCTGTTTATTTTGTTATTTTCCATGTTTTGCCTCCTTTTTATTCAATAGATTTAATTTTAACGTGGCAGTTCCATTGACAGTTTTATCTTGTATGTATCGAAAAACAGAGTATGTGTTCGGGAAAAAATATTTTTTTTATTTTCTGTTTACCCCTTGACAAGGATGTGAATGCCCTTATTTTAATAAAAAAGGGTTTGCAAGAAGATTTATCTATGCTTTGTGCAATGCCTTTCATCTTGATTTTTCTGCTGTTTTCCCCCAATATGACAAAGCTGGCTCAACTGTTTCAGCCTATATTGTGAAACAGGAAGTAAACCACATAAAGATCCGCGGCTTAAGGCTTCACAACCTTGAGGGCCTTGACCTCGACATCCCCCACGGGGGCCTTGTTGTTGTCACCGGGCCTTCCGGCGCTGGGAAATCCACCCTTGCCATTGACGCCATCCATGCCGAGGCACAGCGCCGCTACATAGAGACCTTTTCCCCTTACGCGCGGCAGTTCCTGGAGCGTCTGCCACGGCCGGACGCAAGGGAAATGTCAGGCCTTCCGGCTGCCGTGGCCATCGGCCAGAGCAATCCTGTCAGGAATTCCCGCTCCACTGCGGGCACCCTTGCCGATATAAATTATCCTGCCCACCTTCTTTTCCATCACCTTGGAAGGCGTTTCTGCCCTGACTGCAATGTGGAGGTCAGAAAACATACCCTGGAAGATGTGACGCGCCGCCTGGAGGAACTGGGCGCGGCAGGGGAAACCAGGGCCACAGTTGTTGCCCCGGTGTCAGGCAGCCGGGTTGACAATCTGATTGCCCTCGGCTTTTTCAGGCACCTGGAGGGCGGCGAGGTGCGGGAGCTTGAAGCCGGAAACCTGAAAGGCGGCAATGCCGGGAGGGAGATAGACCTTGTAATTGACAGAATCAGTCTCAGGCGTCCCGAGCCTGAAAGAATAAGGGACTCGGCCGCGCAGGCGTTCTCCCTTGGCAACGGCGGTTTCACCATTGTTACAGGGCGGGGGGAGAGGTTCTCCTTTTACAGGGATAACCGGTGTCCTGAGTGCGGCAGGCTGTTTCCTGAATCTGTACCCGGCCTTTTTTCCTTCAACTCTCCCTCAGGGGCGTGCCAGGAGTGCCAGGGGTTTGGCAAAATCCCTGACATTGACTGGGACCTCGTGATCCCTGACCCCTCTCTCTCCATTGTGGAGGGAGCAATAAGGCCAATGGAAAACCGGAGACGCGAGAAGCAGAGGCTCCTGGAATGGTGCCGTAAAAACGGCGTTGACGCGTCTGCCCCGTGGGGCTCCCTTGACGCTGCGGCAAGAAAGGAGATACTCCTGGGAGGGAGAGGGTGGCCTGGTATAAGGCGTTTTTTTGAGCACCTTGAAAAAAAACGTTACAAAACCCATGTGCGTATTTTCCTCGCACGTTACCGCAGGTTTGTCACCTGCGGCTCCTGTAATGGCAGCCGTTTCAGGCCAGAGACACTGGAATACAGGCTGAACGGCCTGACCATCCCGGAATTTTACGCCCTTTCCCTTGAAGATGCCCTTGGATGGACACGGGAACTTTCTGAAAAGACAAACATGAACAGGGCCTGCGCTGCCCTGGCCGCAGACCTGGAAAACCGTCTGGCAACCCTGGTTGCCGCCGGACTCGGCTACCTTTCGGCAGAGAGGCAGGCCCGGACGTTGTCAGGCGGCGAGGTGGCGCGCATAAATATCGCAAGGGGGCTTGGAGCCCGTCTTGCCAACACCCTTTATGTCCTTGACGAGCCGTCGGCAGGCCTGCATCCGGTTGACGCCCTGCGTATAAGGAGATTGCTTGTCGAACTCCGAAAGAGGCGGAATACCGTAATCGCTGTTGAACACAACAGGGAGATGGCAGGGGCCGCTGATATGGAGATAGCCCTTGGCCCCGGTTCTGGCCGGGAAGGCGGCAGGATAATCTTCCAGGGTCCTCCAGGGCGGTCTCCCTTTCGCGCCGGAAGCTCGCAGGGGAGGCTGCCGGGCTTCGCACGGGGCAGGTGGAGCGGCAGGGAGAAATTCATCAGGATAACCGGGGCGTCTGCCAACAATCTGAAGGATATTGATGTGAAGATTCCGGTTGGCAGGATAACCTGCATTACCGGGGTTTCAGGTTCAGGTAAGTCCACGCTTGCAGAGCATGTGCTGTTTCGCGGTCTTTGCAGGGCTGCCGGAGTGACGGCCGGCGTTCCCGGGAAGTGCCGCGGGCTGGAATCACCTGTCAGGTTCAGTTCGGTGATACTGGTGGACCAGACGCCACTGTCCGGAAATCCAAGGGCGTGTCCAGGCTCCATGCTCAAGGTGATGGACCTTGTGAGGAGGCTCTTTGCCGCAACCGCCGGGGCGCGGGAGCAGGGCATCGGACCCGGGGCCTTTTCATTCAACACCCCTGCCGGACGATGTCCGGTGTGCAAGGGACGTGGGGTTGAAAAGATAGAGATGCAGTTCTTGCCTGACCTGACGCTACCGTGTCCTGAATGCAGGGGAAGCAGGTTTTCAGGCAGGGTGATGGATATACGTCTTGACGGCATGAACATAGCCATGGTTATGAAAATGACCCTGGCAGAGGTGCGTGAAGCGGAATGGTGCACGAATGCCGTTGCAAAACGCCTTGATTTTGCCCTTGAACTGGGATTGGGACATCTGGAGCTGGGGCAGCCCCTTGACACCCTCTCTTCAGGCGAGGCGAGAAGGGTGAAGCTCGCGGGACACCTTATGGCACGTGAGCTTAAAGGCGCCCTGCTGATACTGGACGAGCCTTCCCGTGGCCTTTTTCATCTGGAAAGCCAGGGGCTTGCGGCGCTTCTTGCCAGGATTTCCATGGAGCTTGACGCCACAGTGGTGATGGTTGACCATGAGCCCCTTCTCGCAATGTCAGCAGACTGGATTGTTGATCTGGGACCTGGCGGAGGCAGGGACGGGGGACAGCTCCTTTTCCAGGGCAGGGCGCGGGATATATCCTCATGCCCTGCGTCCCTGACAGGCAGATTCCTGAAGCAGGGCGCGTCAGGAGCAACGCGCAATGTCAGGGAAGACGCCGGGCAGTACATGGGACGGGATAAGCCGCAGCGGCCCTTCATATCGGTTAAAGGCGCGAGACACCATAATCTGAAGGATATCAGCGTAAAGATACCCCACGGAAAATTCACTGTCATTACCGGGGTCTCAGGTTCAGGGAAATCATCCCTTGCCTTTGACATAATCTTTACAGAAGGGCAGCGCAGATACATGGAAGGGCTTTCATCCTATATGAAACAGTATGTGAAGCTCCATGAGCGGCCTGAAGTGGATTCCGTTTCAGGCCTCTCCCCTTCTGTTGCCATAGAGCAGCGCACCAGCCGGGCAGGTCCGATGTCAACCGTTGCCACCCTTACTGAAATCGCCCATTACGTCAGACTGCTTTACGCAAGGACATCGACTCCGTGGTGTCCTGATTGCGGAATCGCCATGGAGGCCATGACAGAGGATGGGATATGCGGCAGGCTCATGGAGCTCATGGCAGGCAAGGAGATATATTTTCTTTCGCCAGTGGTGCGAAGGCGCAAGGGCAGGCATGAGGCCCTGCTGGCCAGGCGCGTCAGGGAGGGCGTCAGGCTGTTTCGCATAGACGGAGAATTGCGCGGCGCGGATAGCCTGCCTTCACTGTCACGTTATGCTGAGCATTCCATTGAGCTGGTAACAGGGCCGTTGAATCTCGCGGAATCCGGCAGGGATGAGCTGTATGCCCATGTGAGAGAGGCCCTGGTACATGGTGACGGCACGGCAGGCGTATTGGAGCAGGGGAGTGAAATTCCCCTGTGGTTCAGCAGCAACCTTGCATGTCCTGGTTGCGGAACCGGAGTGGACCGGCCTGACCCGCTTGTTTTTTCCTTTCATAACAGGGCCGGACAGTGCGGGACATGTCACGGCAGGGGCAGGGTTGAGGACGGAAGCCGTTGTCAGGAGTGTCTGGGTTCAAGGCTCAACGCAAATGTCAGGAAGTGGCGGCTCGGCGGTCTTTCCATTGACATGTTCCTTGCCATGGAGATAAACGACGCCCTTGCCCTGACCAGACAGTGGCTTGCTTCCCCGCCCTGGGCTGCCAGGCTGGAGAGGGTTGCCGCTCCCCTTGTCACGTCAGTGGAGGGCAGGCTCTCTTTTCTGAAAAGAACAGGCCTTGGCTACCTTGCCCTTGATCGTTCAGGTGATACCCTTTCAGGCGGGGAGGCACAGCGCATAAGGCTTGCCGCCCAGGCGGGCAGCGGGCTTTCAGGGGTCACCCTGGTGCTTGACGAGCCTACCATCGGCCTGCACGCCAGGGACAACAGGCGTATCACTGACGCCCTGAAGGAGTTGTCCGGGGAGGGCAATACCGTTGTGGTGGTGGAGCATGACCTTGACACCATAAGGGCCGCTGACATGGTCATTGACCTTGGGCCTGGCGGAGGCGGTGAGGGAGGCATGGTGGTATGTCAGGGTTCGCCTGACGAAATCGCCAGGAGCGGAGGTTCCGCCACGGCCGCGGCGCTGGCTGCGTCCCCTGTGTCGCGTATCATTCCTTCCCCTCGGCCTGGGCCTGACGGCAGCGCTCCATCTGTTGTAGTGGAAGATGTAAACCTGTTCCATTTCAGCCACCAGGACATATCCATTCCCCTGAATGCCCTTGTGGTCATTACCGGCGTTTCAGGCGCCGGGAAAAGCACCCTGCTTTCAGGGGTAGTGGAGCCGTCGCTCAGAAAACATCTGGCAGGCGAGCCCCTGCCTGCCCATGTGGGCGGCCTGAAGGGCGCTGAATCCGTCAGTCGGGTCGCCTCTGTCGATTCCTCTCCCATAGGACGCACGCCACGCTCATGCCCTGTAACATATTCAGGAGTATGGTCCCGTATCAGGGAGCTTTTCGCGTCTTCGCGGGACGCCAGAACCAGGGGTTTCAGGGCCGCGGCCTTTTCATTCAACGTAAAGGGCGGCAGGTGCGAAGAGTGCGGCGGTCAGGGGGCTGTCCGCGTAAGCCTCGGCATACTGCCTGACCACTTTGTAAAGTGCGGGGCGTGCATGGGCAAAAGATATCAGAGGGCTATTCTTGATATCAGATGGAAGGGAAAAAATATTGCCGAGATACTGCAAATGACAGTAAAGGATGCGGCAGACTTTTTCAGGGCGGTGCCCGGGATAGCAGGCCCCCTGTCCGCAATGGATGACCTTGGCATCGGTTACATAAGGCTCGGCCAGCCAGCCCCGTCCCTTTCAGGTGGAGAGGCCCAGCGACTGAAACTCGCCAGGGAGCTTGTGGCAAGGGGAAAAGGGGGCACGGTTTACATGCTGGATGAACCGACAACCGGCCTGCACGCCAGGGACGTGGGACTGCTGCTGAGGCATCTTCACAGGCTGGTTGACCTGGGTGGAACAGTTATTGTGGTGGAACACAACCTGGATGTCATTGCCTCGGCTGACTGGATAATCGACCTTGGGCCGGGAGGCGGCAGGCACGGCGGCAAGGTGGTGTTTCAGGGCTCGCCAGGGGAGTGCGCAAGGGCTCACACGGCCACAGGAGAGGCGTTGAGAGCTTTTTACGGGACGGACATGCGCTGACGACACGTATCGCGCGCAACGCTATCCGTCCAGCGCATCCCTGACGGCAGCAGCCAGTTTGTTAATGGTATATGGTTTGTGTAACAGGGAAGTCCTGCCAAGGCTGCATGCCTTTTGGATCTCTTCACTGTCTGCGAAACCGCTGGCAATCAGTGTGCGTTGTTCCGGTTTGAATTTCAGTATCTCCTCCAGGGCCTGACGGCCGTTCATGTCAGGCTCCATGACCATATCCATGATAACCAGATCAACTTCATGCTCCCGGACATATTTTATGGCGTCCCGGCCATTGTCCGCTGTTGCCACATCATATCCCAGGGCCTCAAGCATCTGCCTGGCCACATCGCGCAGTATGGGTTCATCGTCCACCACCAGGATATGCCCCGTGCCCTCAGTCCGTTCATCCGGCTCATGGCTGTGATCTGACAGTTTCTCATCCCCGCAAGCTGGCAGCAGGACAACAAAGGCAGTGCCAGGCGACATGTTCTGTATGGTAACGGTTCCCAGATGATCCTGAACAGTGTTCCACACCACGGCAAGTCCGAGACCAGTACCGCTGCGTCCCATTTTTTTTCTGGTATAAAAGGGCTCGAAAACATGCATTGCATCTTCATCGGTTATTCCCTTGCCGGTATCCCTGACAGTAATACTGATATAATCGCCTGCCTCAAGGCCGTATTCCACAATTTCATATTCATCAAGAGACACATTGGCAGTGGCGATGATTACCTCGCCCGTCTCCTCTATTGCTTCAAAGGCATTTGAAACGAGGTTCATCAACATCTTCTGTATATGGACAGACGAACAGAGACATGGTCGCAATCTGTCGTCAAGGTCGGTTTTCAGAACAACATCGGGATGTCTCAGGGCCAGTCGCCTGTACTCAGGCGTATCCAGGTAGGCGGCAATCAGTTCGTTGATGGCACATACCTGTTTTTCACAGGCCACTCCCCTGGCGATTGTCAGGAGATCCGCCACAATGGCCGCTGCCCTGAGCCCTGAAGCCTTGATGGCCTCCAGTGATTTGCGCCACTTGTCATCACCGTCCAACTGCATCAGCATCAGGTCAGGATAGTTGATGATTCCTGAAAGGATATTGTTAAGGTCATGGGCCACGCCCCCGGCCATAAGGCCGATGGCCTCCATTTTTTCCGCCTTCTGCAAACGCCGGGACATAATCTTGCGCTGTTTTTCCGCCGCAAGCCATTCGGTGATATCATTGGCCATGAGCAGGTAGCCTGACAGTTCTCCATCCCTGTTTCTGATTGCCGACAGACGTGCGTCAATGGTAATTTCTCCTATCTCAAACCTGAAGGGGTGCACTGTCCCGCCCCTTACCTTGTCAAGAATATGGTTGAATGATTTTTTACGTATGGATTCGTCAGTAAAACGGGAATGAATGACATGGATATCCTTTCCCATGATGTCCTGCTTTTTCACACCGAACATGCGTTCCGCCTCTGGATTGAAGTACTTGATACACAAATCGATGTCAGCAGCCACAATGGCAGTATGGTTTGAAGATGAAAGGATGGAGTCCAGGTAGGCAGCGTAACTTTCCTTCTCCTGCTCTATGCGGCGCCTGTTTTCAATCTCTTCATTGAGATTTTCTATCTGTCTGCTTAAACTTCGGGCCAGCTTGTTCAATATAGCGCGCAGTACGGCCAGTTCCTCAGGGACAGATGTTTTCTCCGGAATCCTGTAGGTAATATCAGAGCCAAGCCTGCGGGT
>CAYXYO010000137.1:0-12095 GCA_964469365.1 uncultured Desulfobacterales bacterium
ATTTTTCCCTTGGTTTCAAATTTAGTAATGGTCAAGAATACAATAACCTTTCTGACGCAGACAAAATATATATCACAATTTTTATTGTCTTGCGCTCTTAACTTGCACAACATTCTCTACCCCCTATTGTACCGGAAAACAGATTCAATATCCTTGAGCCGGAGGTAAAATCGGCATCCTCTCCATTGGCACTTTCAGGTTAAACATGGCAAGGTAAATCTGTCAAGGCTGCGAGCAGAGCGAGCACCAGTAGGGCATGGCCTGACAAATTCACCTGCCATGTTACTGAAAACACCACTTGTATACCTCTAACGGCGTCTTTTTACTGAGTCCGGAATGAGGACGTTCAGTGTTATAAAAGTCAAAATATACATCCAGAGATTCCATAACTGACTGAACTAATGGATATTCCTTAGGGTAAATCTTTTCATGTTTTACACTGCGCCATAACCTCTCCATGAAAATATTGTCCATCGCGCGACCCTTGCCATCCATACTGATTCCGGACATCAGCACTTTTCAGAGTGTCTGTAAATTCAACACTGGTAAACTGGGAGCCCTGATCCGTATTGAAAATTTGAGGCGGGGCCATTTTTCTTCTCCTTTCACTATAGATTTCCCTTTACTCCATATAGTGAAAGCGAACAGTGAGTGCTTCAGCACTGACGATACTTATTGTCAAAAAAGGGGGACCACCTCAATATGATTTATGGACATTGAATGAACAGATAACAATGATAAACATGGATATGGAGGGGGAATAGGGACGATTGTCCATGAGCCGGAGCCTCTTTCAGTTTCCAGGATGAAAGTGCGCATGGATGTCCCTGGCTATCTTTTCTGAAATGCCTCTTGCCATGCCAAGCTCCGCGACTGATGCCGAGCGTATTCTTGACACGCTTCCAAAGTGTTGCAGGAGCGCCCGCTTACGCGCCTCGCCCACACCCCTTATTGCGTCAAGCTCACTGCTTATGCCCTTTTTCAGCCTTTTTTTTCTGTGTGAAGCCAGGCCGAACCTGTGGGCTTCGTCCCGTACATGCTGCAGCAGCCTGAGAGCAGGGTTGTGAGCCGGAAGGAAAATGGGTTCAGCCCTGCCTGGTCTGTATATTTTTTCTCCCTCTCCGGATGAATCCTTGGCAATGGACGCAAGTTCGGGACGTTTGTCAGAATCAGTGTCAGCCAGCGCCCTTTCCGCCATGGCAAGCTGTCCCCTGCCTCCATCAATGAGCAGGAGGTCAGGAACTTTACCTTCCCTCTCCCATCCCTTTTTTCTGCGGGTCACCACTTCCATGATGGAAGAGTAATCATCAGGGCCTTCAACCCCCCTTATGTTGAATATCCTGTATCCGTCCCTGAAGGGCCTGCCGTTTTTGAATACCACAAGGCTTCCCACTGACTCGTTTCCGCCTGTGTTGGAGATGTCCACGCCTTCTATTACATTGAGGGTTCCTGAAATGCCCAGTATGCCGCATAGCAGCAGGGATTTTTCCTTCCACGCCTCCTGCCTGCCTGCCGTGACAGCGAGCGCCTGTTCGGCATTGCGGGCCGCCATGTCTGAAAGGGCCCTGGCCTCTCCCCGGACTGCCCTTGTTATGCGGATAACCCTGCCTGCTATTTCAGAAAGAATTTTCTCAAGCCCGGACATCCTTTCTGAAACAGATGGCGTGAAGATGACCGACGGGATATCTTCAGGAGCGGAGTTCTCAAGGAGCTCAGGATAGTACCGTGCGATAAATGAGCAGAGTATCTCTTCCCTGCTTTCATCATGTATGTTTTCAAGCCTCACGGTCTCGGAACCGTTTACAAGACCGTTTCTTGCCCTTATGACTGATACCACGCAAAGGGGCGCGTCAATATGCAGTCCGAGCACATCCCGGTTTATATCAGATGAGGATACCATCACCTGTTTTTCAAGCACCCGGTTTATTGCGCGTAACTGGTCACGAAACATGGCAGCCTTTTCAAATTCCATACTTTCCGCTGCCTCGCGCATTTTTGACTCAAGCAGGCCTGTAAGTTTGCCGCTGTTGCCGCCAAGGAACATTACCACCTGTTCTGCCATTTCCCGGTACTGTTCCCTGGAAATTTTTCCTGCGCAGGGGGCGCAGCACCTTTTTATCTGATATTTGAGACATGGCCGCTGCCGGTTTTTCATGGCCCTGTCGCTGCATGTGCGCATGGGAAAGAGGGATGAGATAAACCTGATGGTCTCCCTGACAGCTCCGGCAGAGGGGTAGGGGCCAAAGCAGGATATCCCCCTGTCCGGTCTTTTTCTTGTGATTACAAGTCGCGGGAAGGGCTTGTTCATGTCAATGCACAAAAAGGGATATGCCTTGTCGTCACGCAGCATGATATTGTAACGGGGTCGTTCCCTTTTTATCATGGAGGCCTCAAGTATGAGCGCCTCTTTCTCTGTATTTGTAACGATAAATTCAACTGATTTCGCATGGCCGAGCATTATTGCCGTGCGGGGCGGCGGAGATACGCCTGGCCGCAGGTAGGAGGCAAGCCGGTTACGCAACACCCTTGCCTTGCCGATGTAGAGCGGGGCATCTGAGCTGTCCCTGAATATATAGACGCCTGGCATCAGGGGAAATGTCTTCAGGTTGACAGCCCCCTTTTTCAGAGAAATTTTTTCCAACGGCGTGTAATTCTTACAGACCCCTGACAATCTCCGTGATGTCTCCTGATGTATCGACCTGTTTTACCCTTTCATGCGGTATGTTATCAAATGGATCAAAATTTTTTTTCTGTTGGAGATATATTTCCCACCTGCCGTCAGAAGGGGAATCGCCTGCCATGTTTCTCTTTTCGAGCCGCTCTCTTGCTGTGTTGTCATCGCAGACGCAATGGATAAAATATATGTCAGCGTCAGCCGCATCCGCGAGTTTCTCAAGCTGGCTGCGGAAATCTGAGGAACTGTATGTGGCGTCACAGATGACCGTATTGCCCTGCATAAGTTCCCTGCCTGCAAGGCGGTTCATGGCCCTGTAGGTGCGTTCGGTCATCTCCCTGCTGTAGATTCCCTGTTCAAAGGGCTCTTTCCTGCTTTCGTCAGGGGAGATCCCGGCAAGTTCCTTTCTTACAATATCCGAATTGTAAACCGCGCATCCCTTTTGTCTGGCAAGGGCTGACGCCAGGGTTGACTTGCCTGTGCCTGAAAGGCCGCATACAGCGTATAGTACGGGTCTGTTTACGCATCCGGCGTATCTGCCTGCGAGCCTGAAGTACGCCCTGGCTTCGGCTTCAGCCTTTTCCCTTGTCTCAGCCGGAACTTCCCGGGAAGCGTATGTAAAACACCCTATCTTGCCCCGCACCACGGCCCTGTAGCACTTGTAGAAGTCGACAAGCTCAATCATCTCCTTGTCTCCCGTCCTTTTTGCAAATTCGGAAATGAAATAGCGGGAGAGGAGAGGCAGGCCGTGGTAATCAAGGTCCATGGCAAGAAAGGCCACGTCAACAGCCACGTCTCCACAGCGGAAACGGTCATTGAACTCTATGCAGTCAAAGATGTGAACCAGCCTGTTTGCGCGGTCAAAACAGATGTTTGCCGAATATAGGTCGCCGTGTCCTTCCCTGATCCTGCCTGATTTTATCCGGTTGTTAAAAAGGGCCTTGCGGGATGCCATGAAATCCTCGTTCCATTTTTCAAGCTGACTGTGGAGGGATTTGTCAATCAGGCTGCCTGTGAATTCCGCTGTCTGTTCAAAATTTTCCCTGGTATTTTCACGCACAGTTTCAATGGAACCGAACTGCCGCACAAAATCATCTTCCCTGGCAGATTCATAGAATGGCACAAGCTGCGCGGTAATGGCGTCAATATCGGTTTCATCTATCATCTCCTGCTCTATCAGGCGGCCCATCATGCCTTCCTCAGGCATTCTGTTCATTACCACCATCCATTCCTCCACACTTCCGGCACCGTTTATTTCAAAACCGTTGCCTATCCTTGCGAGCGGCTGCACCCCAAGATATATGTCAGGGCAGAGTCTTCGGTTGAGGCGCACTTCCTCTTCGCAGAAAAATTTGCGCTTTTCCAGGGTGGTAAAATCCAGGAAACCGAAATCCACCGGTTTTTTTACCTTGATGACAATGTCATCAGTTATGAATACCCATGAGATGTGGGTCTGCCTTACAGTTACAGCAGATGTTTGGCCGTTATATGACGCAGGATCAGAGAGGAAACCGATCCATGCAGGTTCATTGCTCATTGTATTACCTGTCTCTTTCAGGGGCGGTCTTGAACAGGCCGCATTTCAGGGTTAATGTGTAAAGGGGTGCGGCACATGCCGTTTCCGGCATCCATGAATTTACAGTAAATGCATTTTTTTTCAATATTAATTGAGGAGTGAAAGAGAGGATATGGCTGAGATAAAGAGCGCTTTTGAAATAGCGATGGAACGGGCTGACAGGATAGGAAAGCTCTCAAGGGAGGAACTGGCTGAGCGTGAGTGGGCTGAAAAGGGACGTAAAAAGGCAGCGGATTTTCTGGCAGGCAGGACCCCGGACATGAAGACAGCTCTTTCCGACGTGCCTGGAGAGATGCTCAGGACGGTTATTCGTAGCGCATCTGATACCCTGCTAAGGAATATAGTCCTTCCAAGGGAGCATGAACAGTGGGACGGGATTGAAAAGGCCATGCAGGGTATTGCCGAGTTGAAGGGGAGCGTTGCCATGCAGGTCATTCCGGGCATCAGGGAGCTGCTTCAACAGTATGAACAGACCCGCAACCAGTATCTTGAACAGTTCAAGGCGCAGATGGATCAGGCCATGCAGTCAGCGGGCCAGTATGGAGGCATGGGCGGTTCTGGCGGAGGCCCTGACATGAATACCATTGCAGCCATGCAGAAGGAGTGGGACAAGATATCCGCGGAACTCAACAGCCAGTTTGAGCAGCAGCTTGAGCCAGCCCTGGAATATCTGCGTCAGATTTGAGTGGTTGACAGGGCGGCTATGGAGTTGAACAGGCTTGAAAGGATGCTGTCAGATGTGAGGGACGGCAGGCTCTCGGTGGAAGAGGGGATGGCCGCATTGAGACAGTTGCCCTTTGAGGAGATAGGCTGCGCCTGTATCGATCATCACAGGAGGCTTCGCAAGGGATTCCCCGAGGTGATATATTCGCCTGGCAAGAGTTGCGAGCAGCTTGTTGAGATTATAAGGGCAATTATCCGTGACGGCGGCCCGTTGCTTGCCACAAGGGTGACAGGGGAGCAGGCTGCCTATGCCTCTGAAAAGATACCTGAACTGGAGTTTCATCCTGTGTAGCGTCTCCTGACATGGAGGGAACAGGGTGTTGACAGGGGAAAAAATGAAGGCGTCGTGCTGGTAATAACCGCGGGTACTGCCGATATACCTGTGGCTGAGGAGGCGTGCGTCACCCTTGAACTGATGGGACATCCTGTTGAAAGGATGTATGACGCAGGGGTGGCGGGCATTCACAGGCTTTTTGCCGGTTTGGAAAAGATAAAAAGGGCAAAGGTGATTATTGTCGCGGCAGGCATGGACGGGGCGCTTCCGGGAATTGTGGGAGGCATTGCCGGCGCGCCTGTAATAGCGGTGCCTGTCAGTTCAGGGTACGGAGCCTCCTTTAACGGGGTGGCGGCCCTTCTTACCATGCTCAATTCCTGTGCCACAGGCGTTGCTGTTGTAAACATAGACAACGGTTTCGGCGCGGCCGCCATGGCCGCCATGATACTCGGCACAGGCTCCCGTAACAGTAATGCTCCATGAAATAACAGTAAGTGGCATAGTGCAGGGAGTTGGCTTCAGACCCTTTCTCTATCGCCTGGCCGACCGTTTTGGCCTGAGTGGCGAGGCCTCAAACACAACATACGGAGTCAGGATCCTGGTGGCCTCTGATGACAGGGAAAACCTTGAGAGGTTTGTTGAGGCCATACGCCATGAGCATCCTCCCCTTGCGGTTGTCCGTTCCGTAAAGATTGCGCCTGCCGATACTGAAAAGGATTTTTCCGGTTTTGCCATAGCGGAAACCGTAGCGGGCAGTCCGTGCGGCAGCATGATTCCACCTGATATCGCAACCTGTCCCGAATGCCTGAAAGAACTCCTTGACCCGTCTGACCGCAGATATCTCTACCCCTTTATCAACTGTACTGACTGCGGCCCTCGTTTTACCATTACACGGGCCACTCCCTATGACAGGCCGTTTACCTCAATGAATGAATTTGCCATGTGTCCTGAATGCCTGAAGGAGTATGGCGATCCGTCAAACAGGCGGTTTCACGCTGAACCCAATGGCTGTGCCGCATGCGGCCCTGAAGTCTCATGGCATGACAGCGCTGGAAATGAAATTTGTTGCGCCGATCCTGTCTCAGAGGCTGTCCTGGCCCTCAAAAACGGGGCATGCGTTGCCATAAAGGGGCTGGGCGGTTTTCATCTTGCGGTTGATGCCTCGTCTGACAGTGGCGTTGCCCTTTTGAGGGAAAGAAAACAGCGGCCCCACAAACCCTTTGCCATTATGGCAAGGGACATTGAAGCGGCAAGGCGGATTTGCCGTATTGACCCTGCCGGTGCGGCAATGCTTGCGTCCGGCGCTGCGCCTGTACTGCTGTTCAGGCTGAAGGAGAGGGCTTCGGCCCTGATATCGCGCCTTGTCGCCCCATTTCTGGATGAAGCAGGGATCATGCTTCCATATACTCCGCTCCATCACATGATTTTCAGGCATGAATCATCCCTCCCGTTTCTGGTCATGACAAGCGGTAACCGTGGGGGAGAACCCATTTGCAGCTCAGGGCAGGAGGCGTTCAGTCAGCTTGGGTCATTCGCGGATTTCTTTCTTCTCCATAACAGAAAGATTGTGAACAGGGTTGATGACTCTGTGGCAAGGGCAGGCGGGAACCGGGTCATGATCATCAGACGCGCGAGGGGATATGTCCCGGGGCCTGTTGAGCTTGTCTGGAAGCTGCCGGCTGTCCTTGCCTGCGGGGCTGATCTCAAAAACACCTTCTGCCTTGCCAGAGGCCATTCAGCAATGGTGGGACAGCATTGCGGAGACCTTTACAATACGGCTGCCCTTGATTTTTACATGAGAAACATTGAGGGGATGAAACAGCTTTCCGGGATCATTCCTGATATTGCCGCCTGCGACCTGCATCCTGACTACATGAGCTGCCGTTATGCCGAATCAACGGGTTTGCCCCTTGCAAGGGTGCAGCATCATCACGCCCATGCCGTGGCTGTCATGGCGGAACATGGCCTGTCAGGGCCTCTCCTTGCGGTTGTGCTTGATGGCGCCGGCTATGGGGATGACGGAACCGTATGGGGAGGTGAAATACTGCTCGCGACCCCTGTTTCATACAGGAGACTTGCGCGTCTGGAGCATATCATGGCCCCTGGGGGCGACACAGCGTCACGAGAGATATGGAGGCTTGCACTATCAGTCCTGTTTCGTTCATTCGGCACGGAGGCCCTGCATGACAGTGCTGTTTTCCACGGGTTGCGTGAAAAATATGGAGAGTCTGTCGGCATGATTGTCACAATGCTGGAGAGGGGGATTAACTCCCCGCCTGTTTCTTCCTGCGGCAGACTTTTTGATGCGGTTGCCTCAATCCTGGGGCTGAGGCATGAGGTGAGCTATGAAGGGCAGGCTGCCATGGAGCTTGAGGCCGTTGCCGGAAGATGCGCATGTGGCATTATGGATGTGCGGGCCATGGCCCCTGATATGCTGTTTCCTGTCAGATTTTCACGTCAGGGAGGTCTGTTGAAGATTCACTCATCTGAAATGATACGCAGTCTGGCCGCCCGGCACAAACAGGAGACGCCTGTATACATTCTGGCCTGCCTGTTTCATGAATGGCTCGCAAGTAGTTTCGCAAGGGCGACTGTAATGCTCGCAAGAGAACATGATATATGTGATGTTGTTCTGACTGGCGGCTGTTTTCAGAACAGACTGCTTTTTGAACGGGTGTCCACTGTCCTCGCGGAGAATAAACTTAATATCTTTACAGGAGTTGAGATGCCTGTAAACGATGGAGGGATATCCCTGGGACAGTCTGTTGTGGCAGGGTTAAGGGCAGCCGGAATGTGAGAACTGTTATTACGGACTCTCCATGAACCGGCCAGTGACTGCCGGCAGAAATATGGGCCAGGGAAAATTTTGACTGCCGCATGTCTCTACATGCCCCTGGGTTGATTTCCAGGTATCGCCACCTGATTTTTGCTGAATGAAGGTGTCCAGTGCCGGACTGACGTCAGTATCCAGGTTGTTGTTGTCCAGTTTCATCCCATAATCGTTAAACAGTGTGGTCAGATTCGTCAGGGTCTCCGGAATGGCACCGCATAGCTGATTGTTGTACAGGTAAAGTATGGTCAGGCTTGAAAGATTTCCGATTGTTTCCGGAATGGGACCAGAGAGCCTGTTGTCATACAGATACATATATTGCAGGTTTGAGAGATTTCCAAGTGTCCCTGGAATATCGCCAGAGAGTTGATTGTCTTGAAGATAAAGCCATGCCAGACTGTTGAGGTTCCCTGCGGTTGCCGGAATTGCCCCTGACAACTGATTGTGTGACAGATCAAGGGTTCGCAGGCTGTTCATGTTTCCTATGGTTGTTGGAATTGCCCCTGATAGCTGGTTATTTTGCAAGTACAGGTATTGCAGGTTTGCAAGATTTCCCAGTTCTGTTGGGATATATCCGGAAAGGTTGTTGGATGGAAGGTTTATCTGAACTACAGAGCTGTTGGATGAATTGCAGGTAATCCCATGCCAGTTATTTTCACACGGGTCCCCGTTATTCCAGTTGGCGTTCTCGGTCCATGAACTGCCGTTTGTTCCATTGTACAGGGCTGTCAGGGCATCCTTTTCCTGTTGAGACACTGCCGCCATGGCCTGTGTGCCGCAAGCGCATGGTAATGTGGCTAACATCGCAAAAAGAGGGAAAAGTAAAGTCAGGGATTGCAGAAAGTGTGGTTTGGAGTGTTCCATGGCCCCTCCTTGGACTTAAACAGAAAATATATAAGGCCACTGTTATGATTATATCATAACTGATAGAATTTTTACAGGATGATAAGGGAGATGTCAATGGCAATATTGATTTAACTGATCCGTTTCTGTCATGGCGGATGTTTAACCATTGCGAGTCGTTCCGGAATTCTCTAATATTAAAGACGCCCTTGATCGCTATTTTTTTCTGAGTCGTATGGCTTTCGGGGTAATTTCCACTATTTCGTCATCGTTGATGTATGAGAGGCAATCTTCAAGCGACATTATCCGCGGAGGAACAAGGAGCACATTCTCATCCGAGCCTGAAGCCCGCATGTTTGTAAGTTTTTTCCCCTTGGCAGGGTTGACTACAAGGTCAGAGGGACGGCTGTGTTCTCCTATGATCTGTCCCCTGTAAACCTTTTCGCCAGGCCCTACAAACAGTATGCCGCGCTCCTGAAGGTTAAACAGTGCGTACGCCACGGTTGTACAGTCGTTTTTTACAGAAAGAACTCCGTTTATTCTGTTGGGTATCTCTCCTGCATAGGGAGCGTATGAAGAGAATATATAGCTCATAACGCCCATGCCCTTGGTGTCGGTCATGAACTGGGAGCGGAAACCGAGCAGTCCTCTGGTGGGTATGTGATAAATCAGTCTGGTCATTCCCTCCCGCTGTTCCATCTCCAGCATGCGTCCCTTGAGCCTGCCAAGTTTTTCAATTACAGCTCCCTGGTATTCACTGTCAACATCAATGGTAAGTTCTTCAAAGGGTTCCATGAGCTGACCATCTTCCTCGCGCATTATTACCTGGGGCCTTGTTACCTGAAACTCGTACCCCTCGCGCCTCATTTTTTCAATGAGTATAGAAAGATGAAGCTCGCCCCGTCCTGATACGCGGTAGCCCACGGCATCCTGAATGGGTTCCACACGGAGTGCGATATCCGCCAGGGTCTCACGCCGCAGTCTCTCCTCAAGATGACGTGACGTGACAAACTGTCCCTCGGTTCCGGCAAAGGGGGAGTCGTTCGGTATGAAGTTCATGGAGATTGTCGGCGGGTCAATCTCTATCAAAGGGAGAGGTGAGGGGTGGTCAGGGTCTGTGAATGTTACCCCAACTGTAACCTCGTCAAGTCCGGCGACAGCCACAATCTCTCCCGGGCCAGCCTTTTCAACAGGTATCTTGTTGTTGCCCTCAAAGGCGAATATCTTTGAAATCCTGGTTCTTGCAACGGTTCCATCCCTGAGGCATACGCCAACGTCCC
The DNA here is from genome assembly GCA_964469365.1 of uncultured Desulfobacterales bacterium. GTDB lineage: Bacteria > Desulfobacterota > Dissulfuribacteria > Dissulfuribacterales > QOAL01 > CAYXYO01. The sequence continues at coordinate 10,201 of CAYXYO010000137.1, forward strand.
TGTTGATGCGCAGTATCCCGTTCATCACCTTGCCAATGCCCATTCTGCCAAGATACGGTGAATAGTCAATGGTGCTTACCTGCATCTGTAGCGGGGCCTCCGGGTCGCCGTCAGGGGCGGGGACAGCCGATATGATGAGGTCGGCAAGGGGGCTCATGTCATTACCCTTGCCGTCAGGCTCAGTTACCGCGTAGCCCTCCTTTGCCGACGCATAGATGACTGGAAAGTCAAGGAGATCGTCCGGCGCGTTCAGCTTTACAAAGAGATCAAAGACCTGATCCACAGCCCAGTCGCACCTTGCGGCAGGCTTGTCTATCTTGTTTATTACCACGATTACAGGCAGATGGTTCAGGATGGCCTTTTTCAGTACAAAATATGTCTGTGGCATTGGCCCTTCCTGGGCGTCAACAAGCAGAAGCGCCCCGTCTGCCATTCTGAGCACGCGCTCCACCTGCCCCCCGAAGTCAGCATGCCCCGGGGTGTCTATGATGTTTACAAGGTGATCCCTGTAGATAAAGGAACCGTTTTTTGAGGTGATGGTGATTCCGCGTTCACGCTCAAGGTCCATGGAATCCATGAGCCGTTTGTCAACCTTCTGGTTTTCCCTGAACATGCCGCTCAGGTGGAACAGCTTGTCAACAAGGGTCGTTTTGCCATGGTCAACATGGGCGATTATGGCAATGTTTCTTATGTTTTTACGGGACATCAATTTTTCCGGACGGTTTTCCTGTCTGGCCTATCCGAACTCTGCCATAAGCGCGTCAATATCCACCTCTTCCTCTTCCTTTTTTTCAGCCTTGCCGCCCTGTTCAGGGTCAGTGCCATTGGTAAGCATGGCGTCAATGTCTCCCTGCACGTCATTGGGTTGGGCCTCTTCCTTTGGAAACAGCCGTATGAACTCGGTCTGCTCAAGATTGATTTCAATGTGAAAGGGTTTGTAGTTTGTGGTCTTGAAAGAGATCCTACGGCTCTGCGCCTTGCTTATCATTGTTGCGATGGAGAGGTTGATGGCAGTGGATATGGTAATGGCCTTTGGCTGGTTGTTGTCTGCCGTAAGGCCGTACTCCTGTTCTATCATCTGCCGTACATTTCCTATGACCTGGTTGATCATCTCTCCTATATAGTTTACCACGTCATCAGATGTGTAATCATTGGAGAGATCATCTTCCGGAAGTCCCATGAAGGTCATGGCGTTTCTGTATATCTCTACAGCCGCATCTCCTGAAAGATTCATTATGAACAGGCCGGAATAGTCGCCGTTGAATTGCACAAAGCATCCAAGGTCAGGTTTGAGATTGATGCTTGGTATCCTTTGAATTGTAGGCGCAAAGGATATCTCCTTGCCGGTTGACGCCTCTATAACCTTCTTTGTGGCATGGCATATTATCTTTGCCACCTTGTCTGTTGTGTTGCGTTTTGCCATAATTCTTTTTTCTCCTTTGCCAAAGATTGCAGAAATGCCTTTTATGCAAGGACTGTTCTGCCAATTCAAACTCTCGTCTGGCTGACAATAATATTATCTCCTGTCATTGGGCAATCATGAATCATTATATTGTATAACCATGAACAGATAAAGGGAATTTATTTTATGTTGGCAAGGTTATTGTCTGCTGTTCTGTTTTTGAATTGGAATCAGTCTGTTGAAGTTTACAGCTCCGTTTTTGAAAGAGAGGGATACAGGATATGCCTCAACCCCTGACGCCACTGCTTTGTAAAAGGAGTCGGCAAAGAGTGGGTCCCGTCTGCCGTATGGGGCGAACACTTTTGCGTCATCCCTGAATATCAGAATAACCATTGCGGCCCTCATACCCTTTTGACGTATTTCAACAAGTTCATTCAGGTGCCTTGTCCCCCTGAGAGTCGGGGCGTCAGGAAAGAGGGCAATCCCCTGTTGG
>CAYXYO010000138.1:0-3613 GCA_964469365.1 uncultured Desulfobacterales bacterium
CCATGGCCTGTGGAGCACAAGGCTTCTCCTGTTGCCCACATAATATTTGAGAGCTTTCCTGAACCAACCACATTGATAGTGTGGAGCACAAGGCTTCTCCTGTTGCCCACATAATATGTCTCCCTGTGTTTTACCGGCACGCTCCATATCCCGAGCCCTTGCCTGATGGCCTGCTGCTGCGCACGCAAAAGAACCGGCCTTACCGGGTCGCGTTTTTTATAAAAACAGACATGGGCAAGCCCCTTTCGCACAAGGATTTCATTGACCAGCCTCTTGTCAGGCAGATAGACCCATGCAAGTATCCTCCCGAACCTGTCCCGCTTTTCACTGCCTGCGCGCAAAATTACCCTCCTGTGTTCCACAAGCCTTCTGTTAAGCGCGGCGGCTTCCCTTCCATAGGGCTCGGCAGGGCTGTTCTTGTGGGCTATTTCCGGCGTGTTGATACCCAGATACCTGACGGTTGCGCCGTTCTCCAGCACAATGGTGTCCCCGTCAATGACATGTTTCACATAATGGCTCCCGGCCACGCATGAAGAGGTCAGGAGAACAAGGGAAAGGCAGAGGAATGAAAACAGGAAAACAGCTGTCCTCCGTCCGGCAAATATGAATCTGTTCAGGGACATTGGAGATCCTGGGACCTGTTCAGAGTGACACGCCCGTTATCCTGGAGTAAGCCTCCTGATAGCGCTCCGCCGTCTTCCTGACGATATCTTCAGGCAGTACCGGCGCTGGCGGCCTTTTGTCCCATTCAACAGACAACAGGTAATCCCGCACGAACTGCTTGTCAAAACTTGGCTGGGATTTGCCAGGCTCATAGAGGTCAGCGGGCCAGAAACGTGATGAGTCCGGAGTGAGCACTTCATCAATCAGGATAAGCTCTCCGTCATGGACGCCAAATTCGAACTTGGTATCAGCAATAATGATGCCTTTGGAAAGGGCATATTCACTGGCCTGCCTGTAAAGCTCCAGGCTTGCCTCCTTTGCCTGTTCGGCAAGTTCGGCCCCGGTCTCTTCCACAGCCTGCTGAAAGCTGATGTTTTCATCATGATCTCCCACGGCAGCCTTGGTGGATGGCGTGAATATGGGCTCAGGCAGACGGTCTGACTCACGCAGGCCCGAAGGCAGACGGATTCCGCACACTTCCCCTGAGTTCTGGTAATCCTTCCAGCCTGAACCAGTGATATAGCCCCTGACAATACACTCAATTGGCAGGGGAGAAGTCTTTCTGACAAGCATGCTCCGGCCTTCAAGCATTTCTGAAAAGGGGTGAAGCGATGCGGGATATTTCGAAACATCGGCCTCCAGAAGATGATTGGGTATTATGTGGCCGAGTTTTTCAAACCAGAAACATGATATGCCTGTCAGCACCCTGCCCTTGTCAGGAATGGGGTCCGGCAGCACAACATCAAATGCCGAAAGCCTGTCCGTGGCCACAAGAAGCATGTTGCCCTCCGCTTCATACACATCCCTTACCTTGCCACGGTGCAGCAGTTTTACGCCATCGGCCTTTATATCCGTCTCTTTAACAATCACGTTCAATACTCCTTGTTTTAATTTTTCTATACCCTGTCCCCGGCAATCTACTATTGAGAAGAATACTTTTCAAGGCATGCCCCTGGCAGACGGGTTCCGGCTCTCCTTCACCCCGGTTCCGGCAAACAGCACTACATCATAGCTCACCCTGACCCTGCCGCACATCTCGTTAAACATGGCTTCAATCCTTTTGACCCCTGAACTGCCGAAAATCAGCGGACGCTGTCCGGCAAGGGGCGTGACCCCGGTTCTGTGCAGGACGCGCATGAGGGAGAGCAGGTCTGGATATGTTTTTGATATTGACAGGTGTTTATAATGATATTGAGCCAGGCTGCCTGACAGGACGTTCCTTACATCCTCAACTGATGGAAACATATCCACTGGCAACGTCGTTTCATCTCCGGTAAACCGTTTCAATACTGTTTTCAGCTCCCACAGGCTCTCTTTAGTAAAGACAGAGGCGGCAAACACGCCCTGGGGCAGCATGAGCTCAAAAAGTAACGGCATCGCTCCTGCAAATTCATCCATAAGCCAGTGAAGCGCGCTGTTTGATATGACAAGGTCGAATTTTCCGCGCAGGACTCCGGGCAGCAACGCTGCGTCAGCCGCAATGAAAGAGACGCTTTTCCCGTCTGTCTTGAGGCCCGCCTTTTTGAGCATGTTGAAAGATATATCCGTTGCGATTACATTCCTGAAACCTGGTTCTTGCTCAAGAAACGAGGTAAGCAGACCTGTGCCGCATCCTATTTCCAGCACGCTGTCAAACCTTCTCTCCGGCAGGATTTTCATCAGGTCAGAAATGAGATGACGCTGCAAATCAGCCCACTCATCATATGTGGCGGCTGCCCTGTCAAAGGAGGAGCGAACAGTTTTTTTCTCAATCAAGGCCATTCGCCCACATCTTTCCAAGGTGATCACAGAATTCAGGGTAAAAGAAGGGCATGTGCCCTCCCCTTCTGATTTCAACAACAGACGCTCCGCCAATGTTGAGCCGCTGTTTTTTGCTGACAAGCATATCCTTGTCGCCGTAAAACAGCGTCGTGTCGCAGACAGGCCGGACATCTTCCCTGATTCTGCGCTGTTCCAGCATGTCAAGCCCCATATCAAGCAGCTTTGGCCCCCATCTCGCCATAAAGGTTTCCATCTGCCTCTCCCTGAAAAACCTGAATCTGTCCGGCGGACTTCCTGCGAAACACAACCTGTAGAACTTGTACATTGCGCCATGGAGGTCCGAGGCGAGTTCCCTTTTCATAATGGATATCTCTTCTGCTGAATAGAAATTCCTGACAGAAACAAGACAGAGTGAAACTGTTTTTTCTGAAAGCCGCTTTGACGCCTCCCATGCCTGCAAACCTCCCATGGACCAGCCGACCATCAGGACACGTCTGATTGAATGGGTGTCAAGAAAATTTTCAAGGGCTTCCGATATGTCAAAGGCAATGGGGGCAACAGGCAGAATCATGTTAAAAGGAAGGTCAAGCCCTGCAAATATCTCATGGCAGAACCCCCAACCAGGCAGCAACACCACATAATCGTCACAACCGTTATCCTCAATAAAGAACAGATTGTTCACTGGTTACGCACCCATTCCGCCGTTGTTTCCACTGCGTGTATTATATCCTCTCTGCTGTGCATGGCAGTCACTGAAAAACGTATCCTCGCGGTTCCCTCAGGCACTGTTGGCGGACGAATGGCCCTTGCCAGTATGCCATTATTGCGCAGATGCCGCTCCAGTGCCATGGCGCGGCTGTTTTTACCAATCACAACCGGAATTATCTGGGATTCTCCAGGGGGTGTCCTGCCTGTTATTTCAGCAAATTTTTCTCTGAAAAGCGCCGCGTTTTCAAGGGTTTTAATACGCAGTCCCCTCTCCTTTTCAGCGGTTTTCATTCCGGCAAGGTTTACTGCCGCAATCGCAGGCGGAAGGGCTGTTGAGAAAATAAATGTCCGGCACCTGTGAAGCATGTATTTTCTGAGCCCGCTGTTCATTGCCACAAACGCGCCAAACCCTCCAAGTGCCTTGCCAAAGGTGCCTGCAATACAGTCAACCCTGTCCGCGAGTTCCCCTGACACAAGCCCT
>CAYXYO010000139.1:0-19305 GCA_964469365.1 uncultured Desulfobacterales bacterium
CCTCTGGCAAGGACCTGTTCCTTGGCGTGAGCTACTCAGACTACTTCTCCACTGGAAGTGAATGGCTTGGCTGCAATGCGGGTTACGGCATAGGTGCCGGCGTTGCGGGCATTTCAGATTTCTTTTCAAATGCCACTGACAACGACCCCAATACCAACATGGGCATTGACGACTTAAAGGCATCCCTGTTCGGTCACGCCTTTTTCAACGGCCAGCTACTTACAAAGGAGATAGAGGTCATAAGCGCCACAGGCTTTGCGAGCACAAAGGAAGGCTTCAAGAACAAGCCTTCTTCATGGATGCCTGCCATAGACTCACATGTGCTGGACAGTGCCAAGAAACATATAGGCACAAACAACCTCTACACCGAAGTAAGCATACTTGGATATGAAATATACAAGGAAGACTTCAAGGCTTATGAGAAAAAAGGCTCATGGGGAGAGGAGTGGAACCTGCTTGACTACACATTTTACGCCATTGTACCTATCAGGATCACTGTGGACGTTGGCGTACAGGCAGGTTACAGGTTCTTTGCTGACTACATGAACTTTACAAGCGGTCACAACGACCTGCTGAAGGTTACATTCGGACCTGAGGCCGGGGCCTACACAAAACTTACGGCAGGAGTGGGGTTTGACATAGGAATACTCAGCGCCATTGCAGGCATCGAGGGTTATCTGGATCTGCTGAAGTTCCAGTTGCCCCTTATCATCAGCCTTACCGCTGAAAATGACACCATCGTAATTGAAGGGATCAATTTCATGGCCCCCAAACTGGTATTCAAAAACAGTTTCAAGTACATTATCTCCTTTGGCTCCGGGTATATAGGCCTTGTGGCAAAGGTGAAGCTGGATCTCGGTTTCTGGTCAACCACAAAGAGCTTTCACAAGATACTCTTTGACTTCAGGGACACACCGCTATGGAAGGCCGAGCACACCATCTTCTCACTTGATGGTGAGTATGGCATAGCTGATATACTCAAAGGCATGGCCTATTGTGACGGACGTTGCAACTGACGCTCCATAAATGCGAACCCGACCGGTTCACGTCCATGGCATTTAACAGTCACAGGGCATGAACCGGTTATTCCGGAACGGCCGGGGCTGACTTGCCCGGGCCGTTTTTCATTATATGACCCTACAACATAAAAGGTAACACAAGAATGTTATTCGCGAACCCCCTGAGAATCTTTAAGAATAAACACTCCATAAAGATATCGCTCTGCCTTGTTTTCCTTTCTTTAATGACCTTGCAGCCTGCGCAGGCCAGTGATACCAAAGCCGGCGGGAATCAAAAGACGCTTTTCAGTTACGCCTGGCAACCAGGTTATGATTACGTATACAGGATAAACCTTCAGGATATTGCCGTAACCGGCATGCCCGGGAAACCTGGACAGGCAAGGCAGGAGATAAAGAATGAAATCGGTCTCAAGGGACTTTTGACCCTGCACTGCTTCAGCCTCTCTCCGGAAGGCATTTACCGTTTTGGCGCAAAGCTCACTCACATAACAGATATCCGCCTTGTACTCCAGGGCAACAACCTTGCTCAGAACAGGAAGGAAGTGGCGAGGGTGCTTGAAAATTCCAGGGAGCTGATTGTGGAAGTTGGACACGACGGCAAACTCATTGGGATAAAACACTTCCTGGACAATGACCCTCTTTACACACGTTTCATCGCGGTTATCGCAGGAGAGATGCAGGCAGTAATCAAAAACGGCGCGGGACAGGAGCAGTGGACTGCTGAAGAGACGGATTACGCAGGAGACGCCCTGGCGGAATATACGGTTACAGGCCGGAAGGCCGGGATGCTAACCATAAAAAAACGCAAGGATTACTATGACCGCCTTTTTGTCGACCCTGAAGGACGTTTTGAGACTGCCGCCCAGTCCCTCTATGACATCACCCTGAACAAAAAAGGATACATTGAGGGGATCAGTGGCAGCAAGCATATCGTGTCAGAAAGCAGCGGGACAAAGATGCTCGAGGCTGACACAAGCATCTTCATAGACATTGACCATATCGCTGAAAACAGCAACAGGAAACTTAACAGTTCCGGAGCTGTTGACTATGATTTTTCCAACAACGAGACAAGCGCAAAGGCAAAAAGACGCATACTGGCCAAAAAGGCCGGGAACCTGGGTGTAGGCACATTCCTGAGCTGGGCTGACCAGTTTGACAAGGGGCTTGTGCCTGACACAAGGGAACGGTTTCACATGAAGCTGAGGATGAGCGCCAGGCTGGAACTGCAACCGCAACTTGCCGAAGAGATAAAAAAATATATCCTGTCAAAACCCCTGAAAACCGACACCAGGAGAATGCTCCTAAGCGTACTGGTCTCAGCCGGAAACAACGAGGCTCAACAGGCTATCCTGGATATACTGACAAATCCGTTTATCAGGCAGGACCCTGAATATTACTCCCTGATTCAGTGCGCCACCTTTCTCCAGAAGCCTGTAACAGACCGTTTGATAGGCTTTTATCTTGACAATATTGAATCAGACGGGGATTACAACATAAGATTCGGCTCAATCTATACGGCAGGCGCCCTCATAAACAACCTGTGGAAAAACCGCAAGGCTGCAAAGGCCTCCGCCTATAACAAAAGGTTTGTGAAAAACCTCTCTCCTGACAAACCCTATAAGGAACAGTACGCCATGCTGTTCGGCATCCGCAACACAAAACTCAGGGAGAACCTTTCTGTTGTGGCGCCATATCTTGAATCTGAAAACGGGATGGTGCGCAGGGCCGCTGTAAGGAGCCTCGGCAAGATCAAGGGAAGCCAAAGCCGGAAAATGGCAATGGGCATGCTGACAGACAGCGAGCAGGTAGTGAGAAACAGCGCCTTGCAGACCCTGCTTGAGCTCAATCTGACCAGGGCAGACCTGGAACATATAAGAGACATGGTAAAGGACGGAACACTTGTCCAGACCACAGACACCCTGCTGATGCAGTTAGAGAAAAAATATGCCGGGGAATATACTGACGTTGTAATTGAGACCCTTGAAGCCATGCTGAAAAGGGGCATGCCCGGCAAGGATGCGGAAATCAAGACAAGACAGTATCTCGAATCACTGAAACGTAAGAGAAACGCGCCTGAACCCAAACAACTACTCAAACCTCAATTCAGATAACGACACGCATAAGGGACGGCAAGAGTGCGAGCTGTTAAATAAAAAAACAAAATTGGTGGTCCCATGACCAAACCAGTTCTGGTCATGGGATATAACCAACCTGAATGGGCCTGCAAATGGGACATATTTTCATGTGATCCTGGCCATATTCAGTAGATTGTAGTCGGATGGATGGTGGCCCACAAAAAGTCAGCAAGGTTGACGGAACACTTGATTGCCTTCACCTGGGACAAACAGAACATCACACAAGAAATCAGTTGACCCTGCACGCTGACCGTGGCTCATCCATGAAGTCCAAAGAGGCACGAATCTAATTTATTGCTATGGGTGTCTCATTCTCATTGAGATATTCCGCATTGACATATTTCACACGGCTATTCATCCATGGCCGCACGTTCCTGTTCCATGCCCATATCAGGCATGCTGACATGAAACATGGCTCCTCTGCCGTCAGGGTTATCCATTACCTCTGTCTTACCATCCATCAACGTGACAATTCGCTTTACAATGGCAAGTCCCAGGCCGGTTCCCCTGGTTCTCGTGGTAAAAAACGGTTCAAACAGTTTATCCCTTATATCATCCGGAACCCCAGGACCGCTGTCTTTCACAATTACATGAAACTGCCCGTCCCGCTTTTCAATCTCAAGCCGCACCCTGTCTCCGCCAGCCTCTGCCGAGGCATTTATCCCGTTCTGCACAAGATTCCGTATTACCTGGGTCAACCTGTCCCTGTCCTGAAATACCTGGCCTTCTCCGCATGAGATTTCAAGCCTTACATTTTCATGATCGCTTTTCAGATATCGTTTCAGCTCGCCGCAATAGTCCTGAAGGTCAAACTCCCGCCTTTCAAGCCGCACTGGCTTCGCGTAAATCAGGAGATTGGTGGTCAGATGTTCAAGGCGTTCTGTCTCAGCCTCAATAATCTTCATATCAGACACAAGTTCGGGATCATTGTTATCTTCGCTGTAAATCTGGGCAAACCCCTTGATGCTGGCAAGGGGATTTCGTATCTCATGGGCCAGTACAGCGGACATCCGGCCAAGCACTGCCATTCTTTCCTGTTCCGCCAGCCGTTCTTCCAGCTTCATGTTCCTGCGCCATGTGTTTATGACAAAAAACGCCAGCACCCACAGGGCCACAAGGGAGACGGCAATAAGAGTGAGCTGGAAATTCGCCTGCCTTACAATAAACCTGGCGGGATATGTGTGCAGCGCCACCCTCAGACAGTATGTGTGCGGTTCAGGCGCCTGGGTAATAGAAGCCTTCTGGAATATTTCAAGGACGCGACCGGCAGGGGAATGTTCCTTCTCGCTGTCGCCGCTTTCGTTCCTCAGACGGAGTTTAAGGGGAAAATCAAGGACAAAGACATCTTCCCCTGTGCCGAGCACAAAGTCATGAAAGACAACCTTTTCGCCCTCTATGACATCTTTCACATAACTGTCGCCCTTTACATCGCCCACAAGGAGCGGATTGGAATGCATGATTATCCTGCCTTCCCTGTCAAATAGGGATATGAAGGCAAGCTCCTCCCACTTGTCCTGCATGGCAAGTTTATGAAAAAGACCGTTATCCACCCCGACGCTTTCAATGGTAAAACCTATGTTTACCGCCATATCCAGGGCCCTTGTCTCAAGAAGATGCCTTGACCCCTTGATGGATATACGGTAAGTGCCAAAGGTGCTTATTGTGGCAATCACTGAAAAAAGCAGGAGCAGCACCACGGATGAATAGAGGATGGTGTGGTAATATGAAGATTCTGACCTTGCAAACATACTGAAGATTTTATGGATCATAACCTGCCCTTTGTAATAGCGATACTTGCGTTCGGAGCCTTTGTCCAGGGAGTGGCCGGTTTCGCCTTTGCCCTTGTCTCCCTGCCCTTTCTAACATTTTTTATGGAGATACGCACAGCGGTTCCCCTGATTGCCCTATGCGGCATGATAATAAACCTGCTTCTCTTCATTCCCCTGAGGAGACATGTCAGGGCAGCCATGCTCATAACATTGATGGCAGGGGCAGTGCCTGGCATACCTGCCGGAACCCTCTTTCTCAAGCAGGCCCCTGAGGAAGGATTGAGGCTCATGCTCGGCATAATACTCTGCGCCTACGGAACCTGGGGGCTCCTGAAACCATCCACTGATTTCCGGCTTTCTGACGCATGGGGCATCCTGTTTGGCTTCATGGCCGGGGCCCTGGGCGCGGCCCTTAACACATCCGGTCCTCCTGTAATCGTTTACGTATCCCTTAAAGGCTGGACAAAGGACCGGATAAAAGGCACCCTGCAGGCATTTTTCGGGGTCCTCAACATACTGGTTATAATATGGTTTCTATACAACGGTGTCATCACCGGGAAAACCTGTTCAGATTTTCTGCTGACCGCTCCGGGAGTCCTTGCCGGTCTTTTCCTCGGCCACACGCTTTACAGCCGCATAAATGACATCCTTTACGCAAGGATACTGAACCTGCTGCTCCTCTGTTGCGGCATAATGTTTATATGGAGAGTGATTTAGAAAGCGGATTAAAATCAAGCCCTGTCTGCGTGTCCGAGCACACCGTCAGCCATGCGGATATGGCCTATATGCCGCCAGTCATTCCCGAGAAGTCCGGCCCCAAAGGCGTCAACGGCAACAGGGTCTGCTCCCGCCACAAGCGTGTTGACAGGCGGAACGCATTCCGGGCCGCCAAGATGGGATGTCGCCATGCCCACCGTGGCGTCAAGAAGGGTAAAATCCGGCGCTCTTGCGCAGTTCAGGTCAAATATGGATTCATGAATGCGTAAATGAAAGGCTGATTTTTTCCACGCGCCTCCTTCCTGGTAATGTTCAGGCGGAGAGACGCCTATCATGTTTTTCATGGAAAGTGTGACCCCTGCCAGTGTGTGTGCCTTTAACACGGGAGCTGAAATGACAAATGACTCAAAAAGAATTTCAGGCAGAAAAAGCTCCTTCCATCTGAGGCCCCTTGCAAGTTTTATCCGCCTGCACGGTTCATGGTTCAGGTCCATGAAAATCACATCAGACATGGCCCTGCGGTAGCCATGCAATGTAAAAAGTTCATCTGTTTCCATATTGATATCTCCCGCCCCCTCTGCGATGATGACAGCGCATTCAGGCAGGATATTTCTGACAAATGATACGATTTCCCTCACTATCCATGCAGGCGTTGTAACAGGGGGAGGCGTGGAATTTACAAGATTGGGTTTTATCAACACGTTTTTGATATTGTCACGTCGCAAAGCGTCCCTGAGCAACCCCGCAAGTCCGGCTTTTTCCAGAAGCACCCTTACCGCATCTTTCCCGCCATTGTATTTTTCTGTAAAAACAGATAGTTTGCCTGTCATTTCATATTATCTCCTTGCCCGGGGTGCCGTGCCTCCTCTCACCAGTATATTCTGCCACCCGGCTGGCAGAGCAGGCCTGTTCCAGTTCAAGGAGGAACTCCTTCACATCAACGCCTGACGAAAAGCCGGTAAGCCTGCCATCCTTTCCCATCACCCTGTGACACGGTACAATCAGGGGAAGGGGGTTTCTGTTAAGGGCCTGACCGGCGGCCCTTGGAGAACCGCATCCAGCCCTTTTTACAAGCTCACCGTATGAAACCGTCTCTCCAAAGGGGATCCGCATCGTCTCTGACCATATCCTGAGCTGAAACGGGGTGCCTGCCAGTGAAAAGGAAAAATTTTCAGGATGAACTGCCCCTGACACAAGCATGGCAATGGATTTTGCAAAAGAATTTTCCAGGGGAGAATGCAAAAAGACAACTTCCTGGTGTGTTGTTGATAAAACAGAAAACTTCCCGGGTGGCAGCGCCTTGTGCAATGCCAGCCCAATCCCTTTTAAAATATCTCCCCTGAAGAAAAGCCGCGCCTCAAGGCATCTTGCCCTGAAGAGGACAAAAAGAGACCCCGCGGACGTGAAATTACACAACCCTGATTCTTCCCCTCATGTCAGCAGGAGCATCTTCAACCCTGCCGACAATGTGGCAGGAAAAGGGATAATCGCTCTCCGCGACCTTTATGATTATCACCTCAGCGCGGTCTTCAGGGCAGGTGATAAGAAGGCCGCCTGATGTCTGCGGGTCATAAAGCGCGACAAGCCCGGGAAGGTCGTGGGCAACCTGACAATCCACCCAGGGAGTGTAGAACTTCCTGTTAGCGTATGCCCCTTCCGGAACCATGCCTGTGTTGACAAGCTCCTCCACCCCCTCCAGAAAAGGCAATGACCCAATTTCAATCTCGACCATAACACCTGAAGCAATCGCTATTTCGTGCAGATGGCCAATCAGCCCGAACCCTGTAATGTCAGTGCAGGCGCTTACCATGGCGTCTGCCATTATCCTGCCTGGAATCATGTTCAGGGTTGACATGCACTCAATGGCTGCGTCAGCCACTCCGCTGTCCGCGAGTCCGCCCTTTATTGCAGTTGAAATGATGCCGGTTCCTATTGGTTTTGTCAGGAGAACCACATCTCCGGGGGCAGCGCCCGAATTTTTAACAATCCTGTCAGGGTGAGCCGTTCCGGTTACGGAAAGTCCGTATTTCATCTCCTGATCCTCAACGCTGTGTCCGCCTACAAGCAGGGCTCCCGCCTCCCTGATCTTCACAAGGCCGCCGGCGAGGATGTCACGCAATATTCCCCTGTCCATCTCCTTTATGGGAAATGTGACTATGTTCATGGCGAGCAGCGGCCTTCCGCCCATGGCATAGACATCGCTCAGGGAGTTGGCGGCAGCGATCATGCCAAAAAGAGATGGCTCATCCACCATGGGAGTGAAAAAATCCACTGTCTGTATCAGGGCGGTTGTGTCGTTCAGGCGAAAAACGCCTGCGTCATCATAGCCCTCTGTCCCGGCAATGAGGTCAGGATGACCTGGAATGTCAAGACCGCAAAGTATGTTCTCCAGGTCTCCCGGACCTATCTTGGCAGCTCAACCAGCGGCCTTGACTGTTGACGTAAGCCTGACTTTTTCCGTCATTTTTTATCTGCCATTACCCTTCAGGCCACCAGCTTACGCCCATGCGTCTTATCACATTGAGTCCGCCTGGCAGCACAAGGGTATTATCCATGCCCACCGCCCTGAGGGCAAGCTGAATCTCAAAGGACCTTGTTCCGGCGTTGCATATGAGGATAAGGGTCTTGTCCCCTGGAAGTCTTTCATATTCCGAGCGCACCCTGTCATATACAAGGGCCTGCCATTTGTCAGCGGGAAAGGCCTTTGTAAAGACCTCGGCCTCCTTGGGATGCCTGAGATCAATGGCCACGTAATCAGGCCTCTCAATGTCGCCGGCCATCCACGCGTTGAACTCCTCAACTTCTATGGTCGTCATCCTGCCTGTCACAATGTTGTCAGCAATATTGGCAGCGGTATTAAGCACATCCACCGCAGTGGAAAAAGGCGGGGCATAGGCCATTTCCAGGTTGCTGAAATCGGTTATGTCAGGCCTTCTGCCAAGGAGGGCGGCAGCGGCGTTGATCCTGGCAAGCAATCCGTCTCCCATGCTGCCCACCCCCTGGAGCCCAAGCACCCTTCGGCTCTGCCTGTCAACAACAAGGTGGTTGAACATAAGGGCCTGGGTAGGGAAAAAATGGGCCCGGTCAGACTGCACTGCCATGGCTCCAACCGCGTCAAATCCCTCTGCCCTCGCCACCTCAAGGCTAAGCCCGGTCGCGCCTACAGCCATGTCAAAGACCTTCATTATAAAGCTGCCAACAACCCCGTCAAAGGTGGTGGCAAGACCTGCTATGTTGTCCGCGACCACCCGGCCCTGCCTGTTGGCAAGGGAACCAAGGGGGGCAAAGGCCCGTTTGCCTGTTATGAGATTTTCCGTTTCCACGCAGTCGCCGGCGGCATAGATGTCGGGGTCTGATGTCTGCATGCGGTGATTGACAACAATGCCTCCCATTGGAGACACCTCTATTCCCGCCTGGGCGGCAAGCTCGCCACGGGGCCTGACACCTGCTGACATCACCACTATATCCGCCTCAAGCTCACGTTTGTTGGTGATTACCTTTGTAACCCTGCCCTTTTCGTCCCCCTCAAACCTGCCGGCCCCCTCGCCAGTATATACTGCCACGCCGTTTTCACGGAGATGGTTCTCAACCATGGCGGCGATCACAGGGTCAACTATCCTGGGAAGCACCTGGGGCATAAACTCCACAATGGATGTCTCAACCCCCCAGAGGTCCTTGAAGGCCTCTGCCATTTCAATACCTATCGCGCCGCCCCCGATAATAACCGCCTTGCCTATCTCTCCCCTTGCAAGCCTCTCCTTTATTGCGATTGCCTTGTGAAGACTGCTGATTGTAAATATGCCGTCAAGGTCATTGCCCTCCACCGGAATAATGTTGGGACGGCTGCCGGTTGCAAGGACCAGCTTGTCGTAATCAATGGCGTATTTTTCCCCTGAATCAAGGTCTTCCACATTGAGTTTCTTCCCCTTACGGTCAATGGAGAGGGCCTTTGTCCTTATCTTTACCGTAAGCCCCTTGGCTTCAGTGAAAAAATACGGGTCGCGCAGCATATGGAAGCTGGTTGACATAAGCTCCTTGTCATCTGACACATCCCCTGACACATAGTAGGGTATGCCGCAACCTCCGTATGAGATAAGATTATCCTGGTCTATGAGGGTTATTTCAGCATCCGGCATGAGCCTCCTGAGCCTGCATGCAGCCTTCGGGCCTGCTGCGACAGCCCCTACGATTACAATCTTCTTCATGATGACACTCCTCCTTGTCCTGACGGTAACGGCTTGCCGGACATCCATGTCTGTCACTCCTTTCAGCCGCCATCCAGGGCGACTGTCATGGCAGGCAGGCACGCGCGCAGCGCATTTTCAGATGTCCGGAAAACCTGTTTTTACACGGTTGACAAAAACAACGCCAAATCATATTTGAATGGTCTGTGCCGGACTGCTGCCGGACTCCAGTCAAACATCATGGAAGTTAGGCGAAAAAGCATCTTCAGGTTAAGCGCATCAGGATAATCTGTCAAGGCTGGCAAAACGGCTTGTCATGAACAAAAAAAGGGCTATCCAGGGGAGATTTGCCCCTGCCGATTCCCATACAGACATGTTTTCGTTTTTTTTGCCCGCCCTTGACCGGAAGCTACAATCCATCAGGGCAGACTGCCATCATGAAACCCTTGCAATCACAACAGTGATATTGTCCCGCCCCCCTGCCCTGTTTGCCGCTGTAACAAGATTTTCAGCTATATCAACAGGATTCTCTTCCTGACTGAGCTCCATCCTGATATCCTGATCATCAACCATTGAGGTGAGGCCATCCGAGCATAACAGCAACATATCGCCTGACCTGGCTTCCACATGATAGAGTTCAGGGGCGACATAACCTTCAGAGCCAACCGCCCTGGTAATAACATTTTTCCTTGGATGGGTTTTCATCTCTTCCCTGGTAATCCTGCCGTTTCTGTAAAGCTCGAACACAAGGGAATGGTCGTTGGTAATCTGCACAAGCTCATTATTACGCCACATATAGGCCCTGCTGTCTCCAACATTAACAAGCGAGACAGGAAAGGCGCTACTGACATCATCACTGCCCACAAGCACGGTGTCTCCAACATTTCTGTGTTCAAAAAGGGCGGCCACGACAGTACTGCCCATCTTTTTCCCCTGCCTTGCCTCAAAAACCCTCCTGTTGGCAAACCGTACAGCCTCCACAAGCAGGTGTTCTCCGGTAGCTTCACCCGGCTGAAAAGGCAGGGTCGTGTCTCCGGGAGCAAGTCTGGCGTCTATAAACTGGCCCATGGCCTCAACGGTCATGGCGCTTGCCACATTCCCTGCCTCATGTCCGCCCATGCCGTCCGCCACGCAGAAGAAAAAGGCGTCTTCCGAAACAAGCATGGAATCCTCGTTTATTGAACGCACCATGCCGACACTGCTCACCCCGGCATATGAGATGCCGTGCGTGTCAAAGGTGATATTTCCGGAAATGCGGTTCATGTCAGGATGCCTTGAAAACCTTGCGGAATGTCCATCATTTCTTTTTCAGATCGCATCTGATATTCACCACCTTGCCATCCCTGAGGCGTATGCCTGCCTTGTATGGCATGAAGCCCGCCCTGACGCATTCAATTTCATGGAAACCTGCCGGAAGCTCAACTGTTGCGGGAATAACTCCCCTGAGTTCGCCGTCAACGTATATCTGTTGTCCTGCGGGCTCACCATCGAACACCATATAACCCGCCTCTGTTTTGCCTGAATTACGGTCAGGCGTCTCATCCGGAACTGCCTGTCTCTTTTCAACAGGGGCGGAAACAGCGGCTTCCCCTGATGTCTGTTCAGTCCCTGAAGCAGGAGGCAATCTGTCATCATGCCTGTTGCCCCCTGACAGTGCAAAAACAACTATTGCCAGAACAAGCAGGACGCCTGCCGCCACACCATACACAAGGGGAGGACGAAGAAATTTTTTCCATCTCCCTTCCACCTGGACCGCACCCCCGTGAACAGCAGTCGGCCTGCCGTCCTGTTGCTTTTTTTCCTGCAACAGGAGTGTATGGTCATCTGCCTGCCCTGGGGAGCCTGAAGCCGTGCCGTCGCCTCTTAACATCTCTTCTGAAAGAAGAACTGTCTCGTCACTGTCCAGGAGAACCGTCTTTTCATCATCCAGCTCGTCTTCTTCCGCCAGTTTTCGCAAAACTGTAAAATGTTCCCTGTTGCCAGCCTCTTCCCTCTCAATATCCTCCCTGAAACCGGCCTCCATCAATTTTTTAAGGTCCTGCCCTGAAACCTGTATGCCGTTTTCAAGCTCCCAGGCCAATATGGCCTCCTTCATCTCCCCTGCCGAGGCATAACGCTCCGCCATGTCACGGGCAAGACTCTTTTCAAGTATTGCCTTCAATCCCCCTTCTGTCTGGAGCTCATGGATTTTTTCCTTTATGTCAAGGGTCATTACAGTATTCAGCAGTTCAGCCTCGCTTTTACCCCTGAAAAGTTTGTGGCCTGAAAGCATTTCATAAAAAACCAGTCCGGCGGCGAAGATGTCAGTCTGCCCGTTTATCCCGCGGCCTTCAAGCTGTTCAGGAGAAAGATAGGAGAGTTTGCCCTTTATAACCCCTGTTTTGGTCTCTTCAGAATCCAGATCAGCCCGCGCCACGCCAAAATCTATGATTTTGACCTCGCCCTGAAAGGATAAAAATATGTTTTTGGGATTTATGTCACGATGAACAATATTGAGAGGCGTGCCTTCAGCGTCAGTGATGTTATGGATATATTCCAGCCCCTCGGCAAGGGAGGTCATTATATAGAGAACTATTTCCAGGGGGATGGTTCCTCCACCCATGCGCTGTTCTCTTATAAGGGCATGAAGATCCCTGCCCTGAATATACTCCATGACAATATAAAACTGGTCATTGAAACGGTTCAGGTCATAGATGGAAGCTATATTTGGATGGGAAAGATTGGAAAGCACCCTGGCCTCCTTGACAAACATGTCCTGAAAGGCCTTGTCCTGGCAGATATGAATTTTAATGCGTTTTACCGCGAGAAGTTTGTAAAACCCCCTGGCCCCTACCTTTACAGCCTTGTATATGTCTGCCATTCCTCCTGAAGCCACCTTCTCAAGAAGGATAAAATCTCCAAACCGTTCCATAATTATATCCTGTTACTGGTCGAGCAGCCTGATACGCTGCTCAACAAGGGGTCTCATCTCTCTGTTTACAAGATGTTCAATTGAAAGCCTGTAAAATTTGCGGGCATCATCAGACCTGTTCATAACTTCATCATAAATCTTGGCTGCATAAAAAAAGACGTATGAGCTGTATGCCATGTTGTTCCAGGGCAGAAGCTCATTTATGGCCATGGCTCCGGAATCAAGACGCACAAGAAGCGCTGCCGACAAGACGGCAAGCCCGGGCATATCAGGATGGTTCACCTTCAACTTGCCAAGCACATCACAGGCCTTCATGTATTCCTGCTGTCTGTACATGGAAAGCGCCCTGGCCAGCACCGCCTTTTCATCCTTGAGAAGCTCGTCCCCCGGCAGGCTGAAAAGGGGCACTGAGCGTTTTGTCATGCTTTCCCTGAAAAATATATAGTCAAGTTCATCAAGGATTATGGAAAGTTCGCTTGAGGGCAGGATGTAACCCTGATAACCATCAGGATTACGGGTGCCGACAACCATTCCGGCAAGTTTCCCCTGCCTGGTAAAAACACCGCTTCCACTGCTGCCAAAACCGAGTTTCATGGATACGTCAAGGAGGGCGAATTCACCGAGTTTCTTTCTGCCCCTGTACGAGCCCCTTGTAAATACGGGCCTCATGTTTAAATCATAATGCATGGTCAACAGGAATTCGCCCTTTTTCAGTCTGTTTTCAGGGACAAAGGCCATATCAACCGAAGGCGTATCAAAATCCCTTGTTGCCTTTATGACTGCGATATCAAGCATGGACGACTTTCTGTAAACATTTCCCCTGACAACCTTTTTATTATGATCCACAATAAAAATCGCCTCGGCTGAATCGATAACATGGGCGTTGGTAAGAATCAGCCTGCCCCTGCCGCTCCATATCCCTGTTCCCTGACTGCGAACTGTCTTGCCCGACTTATCCCTTGTGTAACAGAGTATCTGGCAGGTCGTCTCGCGGCAACGTATCGCAGGGTCATCTTTGGCTATTGCGCGTCCGCATGAAAAAAACGCGGCGCCACATACAAGGAAGAACCAAAGGGCTCTCAGAAACAGTCCGCAATTATCACTTCTGACCATATTCGGCAAGTTTTCCCCTGGCCTTTTTGTAATACACGCTGGAATCAACCGGAGCCGCCTTTATGGCCTCCTTCCACTTTGAAATGGCCTTTGAGATATTATTAATCCCCTCATACACAAGGCCTTCCTGGTAAAGACGCTTTGCCTTGTCTTCCTGTATGGGAAGGATTTCCGCCATTTTCTCCTTTGTCTGCGGATGTTCAGGGTATATTTTCAACACCCTGTCCCAGCTTTTCAGGGCGTTTGGGTAATCTTTCTTCCTGTAATAGGACAGGCCCTTCTCATAATCCTGCCTGACCTTTTTCTCCATCAACTTCCTGAGTTCAGGCAGCCTGGCCTCAACATCTTCCCTCTCCGGTATATCAGCCCCGCTTTTGCTTACATTGTTCCAGTGTTTGAGGGCATCCCAGTATTTCCCGGCCCGAAGCAGCATTACCCCCTCGTTATACTCCTGTTTGATCTCCTGTATGGTCTTTTCTCTTACCGCGGACTGCTTCTCCTGTTCCTGTTTCCACAGGTCATACCTGTCTGAAACCTCTTTTCCCAGTTCATCCAGTTTGTCAAACTCTTCTGAAAGTTCAGGAAAACTGCCTCGTTTGAGCCTGAGATTGTCAACAAGGTCAAGGGCATCCTCAAATTCCTCGCGTTCAAGCATGGCAGGCACATCCCGGAGAAGGCCTTCAATCTCGGAACGCACGGCTTCCACCTGATTTTTTCGTTCCAGTTCAGAGGCTCGCTGTTTTTCAAGCTGTTCCTTCACATCATCAAGGAGTGATGTAATTTCCCTGTCTCCAGGCACGATTTCAAGGGCAGCCTGAAGCCGGTTGGCTGCCATGTCATATTTGCCTTCCCTGATATAGTTGTTGGCCTGATACAAGAGCATTGCCCTCTCCCTTTTCTGTTCAAGGGAGAGGGATTCAAGGCTGTCTCCGCCTGTTTCATCAACAGCCTTTTCAGAATCCGCCTGTACGGCTTCGCGTTCTGTCACATTGCCACCTGAAGCCCTTTCACCTTCTCCATCCCCTGACATTATTTTGAACAGGATACCTCCAAGGAGAAAAAGAATGATACAGACAAGCCCCGCGATACGCACAGTTGGCGTCAAAAAGGATGAACCGTCCGTGCCTTTTGCAGGCGGCGGCTGAACCACTGTCTCACCCTCAAACTCCATCTCATCCGCTGAATCAGACGGAACTCCGGCGGAAGTTACTGACGTTACCACCGTCGCGTCCTCGTCCAAATCCGCATCAGACGAAATTACAACTGTCTTCTCGTCATCAGGCTCAGGAACCGGGGGCACAGGGACAGGCAGTGTTACCCGTATGGTAAATGGATGAATAACCACCTCATCCCCTGACGCCAGCGTGTGGCTCAACATCTTCTCGCCATTTATCCTCACGCCGTTTGCGCTGGCAAGGTCTTCAATGGTCCAGACTCCATCAGAGCCGAAGATTCTGCAATGATGCCTGGACACATGCCTGCTGTCAAGGACAAGGTCGTTGTCATCCTGCCTGCCTATGGCAAGGCTGTCGTCAGGCCCAAGTTCAATTCTTTCCGGGGGCCTATCCCCCCCTGTAATTTCAAGGATAATATTATTCATCTGGTTTTAAGCCGGTTCAATTTGTCAATGGCGTCAAGATAGCGCCTGTCACTCTGGTTCCTGGAAAGCTCCACCACAATGGTAAATTCCTGCTCAGCCTCCCTGAATCGCATGTATTTCAGGTGCATGAGACCTGCCTGGTAATGTCTTTCCACCTCTTCATCAAGTTTCCTCAAGGCCTTGGCCAGTTTTTTCCTGGCAAGCCTGTTATTTCTGTCCTGAGCCAGGGCCATGTCCCACTTCTCCACAGCCTTTTTCAGGTTGCCGTTTTCATAAAAAAGCAGTCCCTGGCGGTAATACTCCATTGACGCCCCGGAATTGCGCCCATTCATGGAACCGGCTTCAATGCCCTGCGTAACAGCCTTTTCCGGTCTGACATGTTCCCCTCTCTTGCTGTCACGCTCCACAGGAACCACTGCAACAGTAGCGGAAGGTCTGGCGGTATCCTGCCTGCCACTGGAAAAAACAAGGTACAGAACCAGAATAACCAGAATCACAAGCACGCTGCCAGCCACTAACCTGACAGGAAAACCGCCCTTGACACCCTGTGCGGAAGTAACTGCCGCAGGACGCACGGTTACACTGTCAGAGGCAAGGAGAAACGAAGTGTTACCTATTACAAATTCATCACCCGGCCTGAACGGCGATGCGGAAATCCTTTTCCCCTTCATATAGGTGCCGTTTGTGCTCCCCAGGTCTTCCAGATGCCAGCCATCACCCCTGCGTTCAATAACGGCGTGTTTCCTTGAGGCCCTGGAATCAGAAATACGGATATCAGAAGAGGAGCTTCTCCCTATGATATGTCTCTCTCCATCAAGAGGCACCTTCCTTTTACCGTTTTCAGAAGTTATTAACAGAAATTCCTGTGCCATGTCCGACTCTTCTGCTCCTCTCTCATGCTTCCTGCCTGAAAAGCAGCCTTATGCGCTGCCCTTGACCGGAATCAAGCGGCTGTCCACTCACCCTGTACACAACGCCGCCTGCGTTCACGGTCGTCTCACCCGCATCACCGCTGATTATCCCTGTCACTGCTGAAAGGATATCAGGTTCCTTTATTATCTCAAGAAAATGACGGGGAGGCGCGCCTGTAACATCAAAAAGCACGGCAAACTCATCAGACCACCATGTTATGTTATGGGTGGAAAGCTCAATCATACAGGCGGGAAGGCCATCAACATCTGCTTGCTCATCCTTGATGCCAGGCACCGGAGGCACAATGGATGAACTGTCCGGCTGCCAGGAGGCATCCTCTCTGCCCTGGTCTTCGACTGTCCGCCTTTTCATTTCAACGGCATCTTCAGATATCGTCCCTGATGTATCACGATTGGCAGGAAAATTGCCCGGTTTTTCCCGCGCATCAGAGCCGGAAAGCCTGACAAGCAGCTTTTCAAAGACAAACTTTATCTTCTCAAGTTCCCTGTACGGCGCAGGCACATCCATGGAAACAGCATCACGGTCCCTTAATGCCGATTCCATTGCGTCAGCCATGTCAGACAGGGGCTTTTGCAAAATTCCCATGATAAAACGCGTGCCAACAAAGGAAACAATGGCCAGAACAAGCAGGGCTGCCAGAAAAAACAGCCACATGTTCTGCACCGCGCCGGTTGGACGTTGAAGGCTGTATGTCAGGAGCGTCACTCCTGACACAGTACCCTTCAGGACGCATGGATAAAAGAGGAGCACGCGGCCTGAAGGCTCCATGACCGTCTGTGTTTCACCCGTCCGGATGGCCCTGTCAAGGGCAGGGTGTTCAATGGCATGATCAATCTGATCAATGGGGGCGACAATGCCGCCGTGCCTGTCTGCGATATAGATGGAAACCACGCCCTTCTCCTTCTCAAAGGGCATTATGCGGAAAAGCGACGCGTCTGTCTGGCCAAAGGCGTTACGGTTCATCTCTGTTACTGCCCTGGCTATAAGCGTGGCCCTGTTCATTTCATACTGTTCAGCCAGGGTCCTTATCCTGCCTGTCCCTACAGATATCCAGAAAAAGGAAACGCCCACAAGCAGGAGAGAAAGCATTACAGAAGCAGCGGCAACGGGACGCGCAGATACAACCCTTGAAAAAACGCCGCTTTTCTCATGTTCCGCTGCTGACATCTCCCTGGCTGAGGGCATGACGCACCTCATGGTGTAGATTCCCAGGTCAGCGGTTTTACCTGATGAAAGTGTAACCTTTTTTGTTTTTTTGCCATTGCAGTAG
Source organism: uncultured Desulfobacterales bacterium (assembly GCA_964469365.1). Taxonomy (GTDB): domain Bacteria; phylum Desulfobacterota; class Dissulfuribacteria; order Dissulfuribacterales; family QOAL01; genus CAYXYO01. The sequence continues at coordinate 17,652 of CAYXYO010000139.1, forward strand.
ATGCCGTTTGTGCTTCCGGCATCTTCAAGGCGGCATTTATCACCCTGTATAACAAGGGAAGCGTGTTTCCTGGAGATATCGCCGTGTTCAAGAACAATATCACTGCCACCGCTCCTGCCTACGCTGTAAGTGCCGTCCTGAAGATCGAGCTCTCTTTCCAGCACTCCATTTTTAAGTATCTCGATTCTCATGTTTCAGGTTTCACCGTCAGAGGAAAATAATCCATTAGTATTTTAATAGAGAAATTTCAGCAAAATCGGACCAAGCACAACAAAAAAGATTAGGGGGAACACAAAGATAACCATGGGAATAAGGAGCTTCTGGGTTGCCACCGCTCCCATGCGCTCCACCTTCATAAAACGCTCCTTGCGCAGCTTCATGGCCTGATCCTTCAGAACCTGCCCTATGCTGGCTCCCATCTTTTCAGACTGTATCAGGATGGAACAGAAAGAATGCATGTCCTGCATGTCAATCCTTTCAGCCATCTTGTTCAGTCCCTGTTCCCTGGTCATGCCAAGCCTGATGTTGTTCAGGAGCATCTCCAACTCGTAAACAAGGGGATTGCTCTCTCCCTTGAACTGGTCGCACACCCTGCGGGCAGCGGCATTGAAATCAAGTCCTGCCTCAACAATAAGGGCCAGCATGTCCACGATGTTCGGAAGTTCTCTCAATATGGCTTCCTGCCGCTCCTTTTTCTTTTCATATATCCATATGACAGGCAGCGACAGACCGGCAGCTACACCTGTAACAACAGCCCCAAAGGGCCCCATTACCGATGAAAGGAGCAGCGGCAGCATGACCGCCAGAATAAACTGCAGGGAGATTATCTCGGTTGGAGCAACCGAATCCTCAAAACCGGCTGTAACAAGCCACTGTTTCAGCATCCTGTGGAAGAGGGTTTCAGGCAAAAGGGAAAAAACGGGTTTGAGCAGCAGGATGAAGGGGTAAAACACCTTTATGAGAGCAAGGTCATCTCCCCATTCCCTCTCGCCTGACAATCCGGTCTTTCGCCTTATCTCCCGCTCCTTCTCACCTGGAAAGAACTGCATGACAAAAAGGAATACCGCGACAAAAACAAGAACTATTCCGGCATATTTAAGCAGAATGATATCCATATAGTTTCCCTCTTATGTATCGAGCGTTACCCTCAACACCTCTTCCGGCGTGGTAAGTCCCTGCCGGAGTACGCGCAGGGCGTCCTCCCTGAGCGTCACCATTCCGTTTTCAATGGCAGCCTTTTTCATCTCCCCGGCGGGACGCTGCTCAAGTATCATCTTTTCAAGCCTGCTGTCAACGGTCATGATCTCCATCACTGCCATGCGTCCCTTATACCCCGTTCCTGAACATTTTTCACATCCCCTGCCCCTGTAAAAAGAGACCTCTTCTTCATTCTCAAGGCCAAGGGCCCTTACCGTCTCATCCGGGGGGGAAAACTCTTCTCTGCATTCCATGCAGATCTTTCTGACAAGGCGCTGCGCCAGTATTGTCACTCCGCATGACGATAACAGATATGGCGGCACCCCTATATTGACAAGCCTTGTCACAGTGCTGGCAGCATCATTCGTATGCAGGGTGGAAAGGACAAAATGCCCGGTAAGGGACGCCTTGACGGCAATATCGGCTGTCTCGAAATCACGAATTTCACCAACCATGA
>CAYXYO010000140.1:0-5814 GCA_964469365.1 uncultured Desulfobacterales bacterium
ATCTGCGAGGAAATCATAAGATCCGAGCGGCAGGGTTATCCGCTTTATCTCATTATGGTTGATGTTGACAACTTCAAAAGGGTAAACGATGAACAGGGCCATCAGGAAGGCGACAGGATCCTTCTTACGCTTGCCGATGTGCTCCAGCAGTCCACAAGGCATCACGTTGACATTCCATGCAGATACGGGGGAGACGAATTCGCGGTCATAGTGCCGCAGGCCACTGAGGGGCAGGCCATGTCCATTGCTGAACGCATGATAACAAACTATATGCAAACCGACCGCAGGGGCACCACCCTTAGCATCGGCATATCCAGCATACTTGACATGGAGGATGAAACTCCGGCAAAAAAAGCGCACAGGCTTATAAAAGAGGCGGATGACGCAATGTATCAGTCAAAGAAAAAGGGCGGAAACAGGATAACACTGTACAAAAACAAGATGCAACCGCACTGAAACCATGATATAATCAGTGAAACGACAAGGTAAAACTTTCTGTTGACAAACCATATCAGATGATTTAATACATGAACTGTTTATGAATCATAATTCATTTTTTAAAAAGGGGGTTATTTAACCATGAAAAAAGCAGCTGTTTTAATCGCATTACTTTTCGGTCTTGTTGTAGCCGGGATAGCCTTTGCTGACAACGGTCCTGAGACCATTACCCTTGACGGTGGCAAAAAGGGCAACATTACTTTCCATCATCACAAACACCAGGAAAACATCAAATGCGGCGAGTGCCATCACGGACCAGGCCACTCAGACTACACTGAAGGCATGCAGATTCACAAATGTGACGAGTGCCACAAGAAGGGCGGAGATGTTCCCAAGAAACTCCAGAAACCCATGAAGGCATTCCACAAAAACTGCAAGGACTGCCACAAGGCCCATGGCGGACCAACAAAGTGCGGCGCCTGCCACAAGAAGTAAAGAGTGAAAAACAGACGGCGTAAAAAACGCCTCTGTTAAAATTCAAGGCCTGATGCCCGGCGCATCAGGCTTTTTTGTTTTGAAAGGCCCTGCCATGAATCCGTACCTTATCTTTATCATTGTAGTCATTGTCGGGAGTTACCTTGCAAACCTTGCTGTTACAGTCATGAACCTGAAGGCCATGGACCCGGAACTGCCTGAGGAATTCCATGGCATCTTTGACAGGGAAAAATACGCGAGGTCCCAGAACTATACCAGGGAGACATCAAAACTCGACCTGACCGCAGGAGCCGTGAGCACCATCATAACCATTATCTTTATCCTTGCCGGAGGTTTTAACCTTGTGGACGGCATCGCCAGGTCGGCAGGCATGGGGACCATCTACACGGGCCTTGTCTTCACAGGCATAATATTCCTTCTCTCAACCATGATGGAACTTCCATTCAGTATCTACTCCACCTTTGTAATTGAGGAAAAATTCGGATTTAACCGCACTGACATCAAAACCTTTCTGTCTGACCTGTTCAAAACAACCCTGCTCACCCTTATCCTTGGCGGGATGGTGCTGGCAGGGGTGCTCTGGTTTTTTGAAACCGGCGGGCCTTACGCATGGTTATGGTGCTGGGGCGGCGTGTTCAGTTTCATGTTTCTGATGCAGTTTCTTGCTCCTGTCATCATCATGCCTCTTTTCAACAAATTCACCCCCCTGGAAGAAGGAGAACTCAGGCAGGCGATAGAGGATTACGCAGACAGGGAAAATTTCAGGATGCAGGGCATATACACCATGGACGGTTCAAAACGCTCCACAAAGCTCAACGCCTTTTTTACAGGTGTTGGACGTTTCAGGCGCATTGTCTTTTATGACACACTGATTGAAAAGCTCGACATCCCGGAGATAGTGGCGGTTCTCGCCCACGAAATGGGACATTTCAGACTCAAACACGTTTACAAAATGCTGGTTGCTTCCGCACTGCAGACAGGTATAATGTTCTGGATGCTCTCGTTTTTTCTTGACAATGAAGGACTCTTTCAGGCATTCGGCATGGAACACATCTCCATATACGCCGGCATTGTCTTTTTCGGTTTTCTGTTTACCCCTGTAAGCATGTTTGTAATGATAATATTCAATATCTTCTCAAGGCGGCACGAGTATGAGGCCGACGCCTATGCCGCGAAAAGCAGCGGACTCGCCATGGAGCTTGTTTCCGCCCTCAGGAAACTGAGCGCTGAGAACCTCTCAAACCTTACGCCTCACCCGCTTTATGTGTTCCTGAACTACAGTCATCCTCCTGTGCTGGAAAGGATAAGGAGGCTCAGGGCCATGGCAGACGGCAGTAACAGCGCCTGAAATGAAGGCGCAAATTTCATTTTGAGCCACCGGCCCCTTACCCGAAACAACAAGACAAAACACCACAGACTCTCTTATGGAAAACCTGTTTTCTGAATTTATAGACCTTGAAGACCCCGGAAACGTGGATGTCCCGCCGGAAATGCCCATGATGCCTGTAAGGGACATCACTGTATTTCCCACCATGATAATACCCCTGTTTGTAGGGCGCGAATCCTCCATTGCCGCTGTAAATCACGCCATCTCCTCTGACAGGATGCTCTTTCTTGCCATGCAGAAGGAAGCGGCCAATGAAAATCCCTTGCCGGAGGATATCTATTCCACCGGCACCGCGGCCTTGATAGTAAGGACATTGCAGATTCCAGACGGCAGGCTGAAAATTCTCGCCCAGGCTATCTCCAGGGGCAGAATAGGTGAATACACGCAGGAAAAACCCTTTTTCAGGGTGGCTGTCGACCCCCTGCCCGACCGTGAAACAGGGCCTCTCACCATAGAGGATGAGGCACTGATGAGACATGTCAGGACCCAGGCGGAACAGCTCTTCAACATAAACGGCATATTCACCCCTGAACTGGGTGCCATGCTCTCTAACCTGGAAGACCCCGGACGCATGGCGGATATTGTGGCTTCAAACCTTAACATCCCCGGCAAAAAGGCCCAGTCCATACTTGAAACCACCGACCCTGTCCTGCGCCTTAAAATGGTGAACAAGCTCCTTGCCAGGGACATTGCCATCTCCACCGTGCAGGAACGCATCCAGTCAGAGGCCAGGGAGGAGATGGGCAACAGCCAGAGGGAATATTTTCTAAGGGAGCAGTTAAGGGCAATACGGAAGGAGCTTGGCGAGCTTGGAGAATCCCCTGGTGACATTGAGGAGTACCGTGAAAAAATCCGGGAAGGCAAGATGCCTCCGGAAGTGGAAAAGGAGGCCCTGAAACAGCTTCAGCGGCTTGAGACAACACACCCCGACTCGTCTGAAACATCGGTGATAAGGACATACCTTGACTGGCTTGTGGAGATGCCATGGAAGAAGCAGTCAAGGGACAGGCTCGACATAAAAAGGGCGCGAAAAATACTTGACGAAGATCATTACGACCTGGAAAAGGTGAAGGAACGCATACTGGAATACATGGCGGTCAGAAAACTCAACCGGTCCGCCAGGGGACCCATAATATGCTTTGTCGGGCCTCCAGGCGTGGGAAAGACATCCCTTGGACGCTCCATCGCCAGGGCCCTGGGCAGGAAATTTGTGCGTATCTCCCTTGGCGGGGTAAGGGACGAGGCGGAGATAAGGGGACACAGAAGAACCTATGTTGGTGCGCTGCCCGGCAGGATAATACAGGGAATAAAAAAGGCAGGCACTAGAAACCCGGTTTTTATGATGGACGAGGTTGACAAGGTGGGAGCTGACTTCAGGGGAGACCCTGCGGCAGCCCTCCTTGAGGTCCTTGACCCGGAACAGAACAGGGACTTCTCCGACCACTATCTTGAACTCCCCTTTGACCTCTCGGGGGTCATGTTCATACTGACCGCCAACACCACTGACACCATTCCCTCAGCCCTCTATGACCGGCTTGAGATCATATATCTTTCAGGTTACACATCAGAGGAAAAGACCCAGATAGCCAAAAAGTATCTTGTTCCCCGCCAGGTAAGGGAAAACGGCCTAAAGGCGTCTGACGTGGAATTTTCAGACAGGGCCATCGGGCGCATCATTTCAGAATATACCGAAGAGGCGGGTCTGCGGGAACTTGAGAGAAAGATAGGGGGGATATGCCGTAAAATCGCCCTGAAAATAGCTGAGGGAGAACGGAAAAGGGTTCGCATAACCCGTCCCTCCCTGCAAAAGTACCTTGGCGTGCCTGAATACCTGCCTGATTTTTACAGGGAAGACCCCATGCCAGGCATTGCCACCGGCCTTGCCTGGACGGCGTACGGCGGAGAGATGTTGAAAATCGAGGCAAGCGTAACAGACGGAAAGGGCAACCTCCAGCTTACCGGGCTTCTGGGAGAGGTAATGAAAGAGTCGGCCCAGGCGGCCCTGACCTATGCAAGGTCCAGGTCAGACACCCTTGGAATCAGGGGCGAACTTTTTGATGAGACAGACCTGCACATCCATGTGCCTTCCGGGGCCATTCCCAAGGACGGACCGTCTGCAGGTATCACCATGGCAACGGCAATGATATCAGCCCTTACTGACAGACCGGCGAGAAGCGACCTGGCAATGACCGGAGAGATAACGCTCAGGGGCAGGGTCATGCCTGTTGGCGGCATAAAGGAAAAGGCAATGGCGGCCCTGAGGGCTGACATCAGGGAGATCATAATACCTGAACAGAACCGGAAGGATATTGAGGATATTCCGGCCAACATAAGACGAAAAATCAGATTCATTGAGGTGAAAACCATGGATGAAGTGATTGAGCTCGCCCTGCTGCCCGTGAAAAAAACCGGCAAAACCGCGTCAGGCGCAGCGAAAAAACAGACACGGAAAAACAGGAAGGGAAGGGGAAAGGGAAAATGAAGGTGGACAGCGCGAGAATCAGCAACACGTTTATGAAACTTGCCTCCATTGACAGTCCGTCAGGCCGGGAGGGGGCCATTGCTGAACATATAAAAAATATCTGCGTCAGGGAACTGGGCATGGAGACAAGGGTTGATGACACATCAGGTGAAACCGGCTCTGAAACCGGCAACATGGTGGCTACCCTGCCGGGCGACAAGGATGTGCCTCCGCTCTTTTTCAATGCCCACATGGACACCGTTGAGCCAGGCACAGGGGTTGTGCCCAGACTGGAAAACGGAATATTCGTATCCGAGGGGGATACGGTGCTCGGTGCTGACGACAAGGCAGGCATCGCCATAATGCTGGAAACCGTCAGGATATTGCGGGAAAAGAGGATTCCACACGGGGACATTGAACTGCTCTTTACCGTGTCTGAAGAGACAGGACTTGTTGGCGCCAAGGCCATGTCACCTGACTTCATAAGGGCAAGGCACGGATACGCCCTCGATTCATCCTATCCGGACGCGGTAATCACCAGGGCCCCGGCCGCGATAAGGATTGACGCCGAGTTTACAGGAAAGGCGGCGCATGCCGGACTGCACCCTGAAAAGGGGATAAACGCCATACAGATGGCGGCAAGGGCAGTGGCGGCCATGCCGCTTGGGCGCATAGACCATGAAACCACGGCAAACATGGGTATCATATCAGGAGGGCAGGCCACCAACATAATACCTGAAAAATGCGTCATAAGGGGAGAGGTAAGGAGTCATGACGCGTTAAAGCTGGCCAAAACCCGTGACACAATCCTCGCGGCCATGCACAGCGCATGCATGGAAGCCGGACGGGCGGCGGAAGAAGAGACACATGACGACGCGCCGCCATGGCTGCACACAACAGTGAGGGAGGACTATCCCCTCATGGACGTGCCTGAAGACTCTCCGCTTGTAAAGGCGGTAATGAAGGCAGGCGACGCACTGGGAAGAGAACTGAAAATTTCGGAGACAGGGGGCGGAAGCGACGCCAATATTTT
>CAYXYO010000141.1:0-16988 GCA_964469365.1 uncultured Desulfobacterales bacterium
GCGCTACCAGACTGCGCCACGCCCCGAATCGGAATCTGTTTCTTAACATACTGCGGGGCTACAGACAAGCCCCGGCACAAAAAAAAGAGCGCAATTCCTTCTGACCCCGCCAACAGGAACGCCATCATCGGAAAACAAAAAAATGAATCGCCGCTCAATTTTAATTCCATGTCATATCAAGGGAATAAACCGCAGGCATATATCTCAGCTCATACAAGTTTCAGGGAGCAGATAAAAACGCCGGTAAATACTCTTGAAAAGATATTACGTACATTATATAATCAGTAATTATTTTTTTAATTTTGCTTTTTTATTTTATCCGCAGGTGAATTACAATTCATATTTTCGCAAGACGGCAATATGAATTCCTGCCATACACTGAAAGGGGGAACCAATGGAATTAGTTTCTTGGGCTCAACAAAATCCACAGTTAGTTTTAGGCTTTGGCGGCGCTTTTCTTTTCCTGTTTGTCGTTTCTGTTTTTGTGCTTCTCAAACAGAACGACAAGATCAAAAAAGCTGAAAGCGCCAACACGGAAAACAGGGATAAGATTGTTGAACTGGAGGCCCAGAAGGCCGAGCTTGAAACCAAGTTAAAGACCGCGGCAGACGAGGGAGCAGAAAAAGACAGCCGTATCAGCGAGATGCAAGCCAGCATGGGAGACCTTCAGCAGAAAATGGAGGAGATGGAAAACAGTCTCGCTGACCGGGACGCTGAAATCGCTGAACTCAAAAACTCTCTTGGAAGCGCGGAACGCAACCTTGAAGAGGCTGTTGAAGAACGTGACAAGCTGAAATATGAATATCTGATCTCCATCCTGTATATCAAGCTGAAAAGCCTCGCAGATGAATTCTACACAGACTTCTCTCAGGATATCCTCAAAGGTATTGCCACAATGAATGTTGCGGAGCTTGATCTCAACACAGCCCAGAACATCTTCAACATGGCCCTTGAACTTCACAGGAAATCCACTGAGGGCACTGAACTGGAAGACGAACAGGCATAATCCGGCAACCACAAAAATTACGCAGAACACAACCGGGGAAGATGTGCCATGCTGTTCTCAGCGGCAACCTTCCCCGGACCATAATTGGGAATATTGTCTGTATCTGCCAAGGAATAAAAAATGGAAAACAGTAAAACTACTCTGTATCTCGGAGCGTTATGCATACTGCTTGTAGTATGGGGTTCCATTATAGATGGTAAGAGACATATTGTTGAGAAAAAACTTGCCCTTGAGACGGCCAGAATCAGCTCGGCAGAAGAAACCGCCGAAAAGGAACGGGCGGAAAGCGCCAGGCTCAACAGCGTCCTTGCTCAACTGGGCAAGAAGCTATCAAATGTCGAAAACAAACTGGATTCATGTGATTCCACGCTGGAAGACGCCAGGGCAAAACTGGACAACCTGACTGCAACCAACAAGGAACTACAGGCAAAACTGGATGAAAAAACCGTCAGCATCATTCGCCTTTCAAAGGTAAACGCCCTGCTTAAGCAACGCATTGCCTCAGCATCTCATTCTGACAATTCTCATGAGATAAGTGAACTGGAAAGAATGCTTGCAGAAAAAACTGCCCGGATAGAAAAACTTGAGGACGAGTTGCAAAGCGTCAGGCAGGAACTGGAGGCGCTTACAGGGCATTCAGAAGCGCCAACAAGTTCGGCATGTCCTGCAAACTGCCGGAAGCTGTCAGAGTTGCAGGATGCCTGTGACAGCAGAACCCGTATCTGCAACCGTGCCAGGACGCAACTTTCGGCAGCGCTGAAAGATTGCAACAAGGCGCTCGAAACAACACGTCAAAACAGGGAACTGCTTGCTGAAAAAGCAGATCATTGCGCAACCGCTGACGCTGAAATAGAGATGTACAAGCTCAACATCTCTGTCCTCCTGTCAAAGATAAAGGAACAGAACAGCATCATTACCACGCTGAAGGCAAAACTGTCTGAGCAGAAGGAGAGCGCCATCTCCGGTTAACCCGTTTTCACCACAGATTATTCCAGCCATAAAAATCGCATGATACATCTTCATGCGATTTTTTTTGCTCCACAACCACCCCCCTGCTATGACAAGAACGGGCATCCCTGTATTCCCTTCAGAGGCATCAGAAGAAGAAAACGCGCAAACAACACACAGCGCGTCTCCACAGGCTGACAGCGCCATATTCCTCTCTTCCCTACTCTCCCCGCATTATCTCTTTCTTCCGCTCCTCATACACCTCTCTGGTGATTGTGCCATCCATATAAAGCTCCTGGAGCAGTTTAAGCCGCGGGTTCTCATGTCTTATCTCAGGATATCCGTCAAACTTTCCGGCAGGCGGAGCGACTTCCCTGTACCCCTCTTTCTTTTCAGTCGCGGGTTCGACCACCACCGCCGAGCTGCCCTCTGGCGGCACAATCAACGTTGACTTTCTCCTGAGTTTCTTTTTCAGTTTTCCGGGATTGTACACAGAGGCCCAGTCCATATCCAGGTCAACCTGCACCCAGGTTCTGAAAAACTTTTCAGACATAAAACCTGCGTCCCTGTTGGGAACCAGGTTGATACCCCGACCGCTCACAAGGGTCAGTTCCGAAGGAATCGCCTTTTCAGTGGGGTCACTTACCGTGCTGCTGCTTATCCCGTCATTGAATTCTTCAAGTCCATCAAAGGCAAGCTTTCTGAAGGCGATATTCAGTTTTCCATCCCTTACAAACATGATGCCGCTATTGAAAGTGCTTCTGTTCATTACGTAAAGAAACCTTTTACGCACCATAAAGGAGAAATCCACAACTTCATCAGGACCTGCCTTGGCAAATGCCTCCATAATGGGTCTGAGCAATTTCAATCTCTCCCGTTCAGGGAACGCCGCATTTTTATCCTTGCTGCTCAAGAGCCCCAAATATTCATATTTTATGGAATAAAGAATGCCATTCAAGGTCCTGATATCCACGCGCCATGGATGCTGATTTCCGAGTTTCCTTATGTTGCCTGAATCGTTATCCACCCATTTTACAAGACGCACATATATATCATCATCCCTTGCCACATCCTTTATTACAGACCTGTTTTGAGCGCAGCCTGAAAAAATGGAACAGAGCACAAGAAAAACGGCCGCCACGACAAAACAATCAACTACTGTCCTGTAACGTATAGTCTTCACAAACAATCCTGCCATATCAAAAAATCCCGGAAATAAAGTACATTGTAAAAATCAACGTCTTTTAAGACAAACTGTCTTCAGATGCTGCATCTATTTACTTCTAACATGAATCAGCCGCAATCACAACTCAAGGCACGCCCTCACCATGGCCAACATATGCCCGATACAACAATTTTCAAATTATATTTGGTTTTCCACCCGGGGAAAAGGTATAATCCGGTAACAAAATCAAGGCATCAACACAAACCATATCAAACAGGAGAGATAAATGTCCTGCAAACAATTGCCACTGGTTCTGCTATTCACTGTTTTATCCATGCCCTTCAATCAGATTGCCGCATGGGCTGCCACTGATATGCCTGAGGCCCTGAAACCCTGGACGCAATGGGTCCTGCATGGTCACGAGCAGGAACAATGTTCAGCCGCCTTTGACAACTCAAGCCACTTCTGCCGCTGGTCAGGGCCTCTTGCCATGAACCTTTCAGAACAGGGCGGGACATTTGAACAGACCTGGACAATGGAAACCGGGGGCTGGATATTCATGCCGGGTTCGGACAGGCATCCTCCTTTCGAGATAACCCTTAACGGAGACCCTGCCACTGCTGTGTCCAGACAAGGACATCCGGCGATCCATGTAAAAAAAGCAGGCACGTTCAACATCAAGGGCAGGTTCAGGTGGCATGGACTGCCTGAATCCATTCAGCTTCCAGAAGACAACTCCATTACAGGCCCTGTTGTCATAAACGGCACGCTGCATAACTCCCCATATATCTCAAAGGGCAGGCTATGGCTGCGCCATCCGTCGAGCACTTCCCCCAAAAGGGAACTTGACCGGGTGGACATACAGGTATTCAGAAAAATCACGGATTCCGTTCCCATGTTTATTGAAACCATCATTGACCTGCAGGTCTCAGGCAGGGCACGGGAAGTCACCCTGGGCTGGCAGACCCCGTCATCCCAGACGCCATTCAGACTGGACTCCACCCTGCCTGTGAAACTTGATGACAACAGACGTATAACAGTAAAGGTAAAGCCCGGCAGATGGCGCATAACATACACGACCCGCATAAACAGAGCTGTCAAGGAGTTAAAAATACAGTCAGAAACCGTGGTTGGCATATGGCCTGACCATGAATACTGGGTCTTTGAGGCCAGGCCTTCCCTGAGGGTTGTGTCTCTTTCCGGCCTTTCAGCCATAGACCCCTCCATGACAAACATACCGGGCGACTGGAAATCCCTGCCCGCATACCTTGCGAAGCCCGGAGAAAAACTGCTCTTCACTGAAAAGAAGAGGGGAGATTCTCCGCCAAGACCAGATCAGCTTGAAATCAGACGCACACTATGGCTTGATGAAGACGGAAAATACTTCACAATACTTGACCACCTGTCAGGGACCATTTCAGAAAGCTGGAGACTTGAGGCCATTCCTCCAATGCAGCCTGGCAGAATTACCATAAACGGCATTGACAGGCTGATAACAGCCCTCACCCCTGCCTCTCCTCCGGGAGTTGAAGTGCGCCATGGAGCGCTTGACATGGATGCCACAAGCCGTCTCAGGAACAGTGGAACAATAAAGGCGTCGGGATGGTCACACGGGCTCAATCGGGCTGACGCCACACTCAATCTCCCGCCTGGCTGGATGCTGTTCCATGCCCATGGCGTGGACAGGGCATCCACATGGATAAGCGCATGGTCACTGTTTGACATATTCATTGTGCTGATATTCTTTCTCGCGGTGGCACGCCTTTACGGATAGCTGAAGGCAATAATTGCCCTTGCGGCAATGGTTCTCGTATACCATGAACCTGCCTCCCCTGTAATGATATGGTTTCCGCTTCTTGCCGCCACTGCCCTTGTCAGGGTAGCCCCTGAACACAGATTCACCAGCATTATAAACACCATGCGTTATATCTTCGCTGCACTTCTTGTGCTACAGATCATTCCATTCTCCATACATCAGATACGATGCGCCATCTATCCACAGCTTGAGATGGGAGCGTACCGTATGATGTCAGATTCCATGGACGGCAATTACATGCCGGATGAAACGACCAACGCTGTTGATGCTGTTGACAAGGATATGGCAATAAAAAGAAAAATGCCGGCGCAAGATATGTTGCCGGCAATGGCGCGGAAAATGTCAAGGCGCTCACCGCTGCCCCTTAAATCATCCCTTTATGAGAAACAGGAGTATTATCACCCTGACATACAGGCCATGGTGCAGACCGGACCAGGGCTGCCGTCATGGCACTGGAAGAAGATACGCCTCTACTGGAACGGCCCGCTGGACATAACGCAGGAGATGAAACTCTATCTTGTCTCCCCTGCGGAAAATATGGCTCTCAAGGTGGCAGGGGTGATTCTGCTCTGTCTCACCGCCTTTTTCCTGATTAGCAACCTGAAAATCATGGGGAAAATCACAAACCAATCTGCCAGGACTTTAACCTTTTTAATTTTAGCAACATGCACACTATTTTCATGCACGTCAGCCAGGGCGACAGACTTTCCGCCTGACAAACTCCTTGAGGAATTAAGGGCGAGGCTCCTTGAACCGGCGCCCTGTTTTCCTGAATGCGCATCCATTGAAGATATGCGTGCAGATATCAAGGGAGACGGGACCTTTACAATCAAAATCCTGGCAGGGGCACTGACCAATACGGCCATACCACTTCCAAGGTCCAGGGAACTGCACATTACCGACATTAAAACAGACAACAGGCCCGCCCTGCTTGTAAAACATGGCAAGGACATCTACACACGCCTTGCAGAGGGCAGGCACCAGATTGTGATATCAGGGAAAAGCGACAGGCAGGCGATAAAAATTTTCCTGCCTCTCAAACCGCTTCATGTAACTGTTATGGCTGAGGAATGGGATGTGTCAGGCGTTGACAAAAACGGGGTTTCCGGCCAGCAGATCCAGCTTACGAGAAGCGTGTCAGCAGAACAGGACGCCTCAATATCGGTTCCTGAGACACTCCCGCCATTTTTCAGGGTAAAACGCAGGATACAACTCGGGATAAAATGGCATGTCACCACAACAGTTGAGCGCATCTCCCGGGGCAACACCCCTGTGATAATGCAAATTCCACTTCTTGACGGGGAATCCGTCACCACTGACAAAATCCTGGTAAAAAACGGGATGGCCACATGCAGCATGAGACCTGCCCAACGCCGTTTTCAATGGAATTCCATCCTTAAGCAGAGAGACAAAATCCTTCTTGAAGCGCCTGACACAGACATGTGGACAGAGGAGTGGGAGCTTGATGCCGACATGATATGGCATGTGAACCTGAATGGCATACCTGCCATATACCATGAGACAGGCAACAGGAAACGCTGGAATCCCGCATGGCAGCCCTGGCCTGGTGAAAGGGTGGAAATAGACGTTTCGCGTCCCAAAGCCATCAGCGGCGTCACCAGGACCATAGATTCAACCATATTAAAAATAAAACCTGGTCTGAGAGTAACCGACTCATCCCTTGATATAACAGTGCGTTCATCAAAGGGTGTGAACATGCCTGTTCGTCTGCCAGACAAGGCGGAACTTCAGTCCGTGACAATAGACGGCAGAAACCATTCGGTAAAACAGACAGGCAGAGAGGTGACAATTCCCCTCCATCCAGGCAGTCAGAACATAAAAATATCTTGGCGGGAATCAAGAGGCATAACACGCTGGTTTGTGTCGTCTGCCATTGACCTCGGCATGAAAAGTGTGAACAACACCGTTGAAATATCTCCTGGCAGCCGCTGGATATGGTTTCTCACCGGGCCACGCGTTGGACCTGCCATACTCTTTTACAGTGAGCTGGCGGTGCTGCTCGCGGCGGCATTGCTCCTTGGGCTTTCAGGCATAACCCCTGTGAGGACATGGCAGTGGATGCTCCTTGCCGCGGGCCTGAGCCAGAGCGGACTTGTCGCCTGCGGCATTGTGGCGGCATGGCTCATGGCCCTTGGACTGAGGGAAAAATATGGCCACAAGCCTGGCAACACCATGTTCAACATCATGCAGACCGGTCTGATTATCCTGACCATTGCCGCCCTTGGAGCCCTGGCATTCGCCATACAAAACGGCCTGCTCGGCCAGCCTGACATGAAAATAGCCGGAAACGGCTCAACGCCCCATCTGCTTCGATGGTACAGCGACAGGGTGGATGCCATGCTGCCACAACCGGCAATGTTCTCCTTTTCAATTCTGACCTATCGTATTGTCATGCTGTTATGGGCGCTGTGGCTGGCATGGAACATGCTTGACTGGCTCAAATGGGGATGGAACTCTTTCAGCAACGGGAAAATCTGGGCGGAATTCAGACGGCGATATATCAAAAAACAAAATGATGCCCTGCATCCTGATACAAATCCTGATACAAATGGAGAACAAACATGAAAAAAACAGCGCCGAGAATCAACAGCATCGTCAACCTGTCATGCCGGATTACTGCTCACATAAGTTGTTCAACATACCAGAAAATGATGAATGGCGACGGTAACACAACTCCGGTGAAGACAATATTTGAAAGAGACTAGCAGTTGTATAAAAACAGGATAAAACTTCAAATGATAACAAAAGACAACCGTACCTATGTGCTCTCAGCAGGCGTAGTGGTGCTCAGGAACAGTCCTGAAGGCTGGCGTTTTCTACTGTTGAGGGCGTGGGGATTCTGGGATTTTCCCAAGGGCATCGTTGAGGACGGGGAAGAGCCACTTCAGGCTGCCATAAGGGAGGTTGAGGAGGAAAGCACCATAAAAGACCTTGACTTCAGGTGGGGATATGGCTTCATGGACACCGGCCCTTACAACAAGGGCAGGAAGATAGCCCGCTATTTTGTCGCGGAGACCGCCACTGCACACATCTTCCTGCCTGTTAACCCTGAACTCGGCAAACCCGAACACGACGCCTTCCGCTGGTGTGACCTGCGGGAGACATACGACATGGTGGCTGAAAGGGTAAGACCTGTCATTAAATGGGTCGAAGAGATAACCGGAATCGGCCAGGACAAGGGAGATGGAACAGTTTCTGGAACTTCTTGAAACTGAAAATGAACTTGAGCGCATTTCAGGGCCGTTCAGCACGGAACTTGAAATCGCGCGGCATGCCTGTAAAAAGGCCGCAATGCACGGGCCTGCCCTGCTCTTTGAGAACATCCCCGGACACGGCATGCCAGCGCTTGTCAACGCGTTCGCGTCTGAAAGACGCATATCCCTTGCCCTTGGCATAAACCCTGTTGAAAAACTCGGGGAGATCACCCGGCTCCTCTCTGAAAAACCCGGGGCGGCTCCAGGCCCTGTCACTGCCCAAACCGCCCCATGTCAGGAAATCATTCTGAAAGGCAGGGCTGTTGACCTGCGGAAACTGCCTGCCCTCAAATGCTGGCCGGGGGATGGGGGACACGCCATAAACATGGCTGTTGTCCAGACCAGGGATATGGAAACCGGAGAACGCAACCTGGGAATATACAGGCTGCAGATATTCGGCAAAAACATGACAGGCTTCCACTGCCACAAGGGTTCAGGGGCCTGGCGTCATTATATGAAGGCCGAAAAGGCGGGAGTGCCCCTGGAAATCACCGCCTCCATAGCTCCATGCCCTGAACTTGTCATGTCCGCATCCATTCCCCTGCCGCATGGAATGGACGAGATGCTCCTTGCCTCCATGCTGCGTGACGCGCCCCTGGAAACCGCTCCTGCCGTCACAGTATCCCATGAAGTGCCGGCAGACGCTGGAATCGTGCTGGAAGGCGTGGCCATGCCCAACGAAAGGCGGATGGAAGGCCCCTTTGGAAACCATACAGGGTGCTACTCGCCACAGACGCCTTTCCCGGTCTTTCATGTCAGGTGCGTGACCATGCGGAGGCACCCCGTTTTCCAGGCAACGGTCACAGGCCCCCCTCCACAGGAAGACTGTTTCATGGCAAGGGCGGCAGTAAAGGCCATCACCCCCTTTATCAAGAGGGAACTACCTGAAATAATGGATATCAACATGCCCCTGGAAGGCATATTTATGAACATCATATACGTCAAGACAGCCAACAGCCCCGGGATTTCAGCAGAAGAACTGGCCCAAAGGATATGGGCGCTGCCCTGGCTTGCCCGTTACAAGATGGTAATGATATTTGACGAGGAGGCCGACCTTGAGAACCCCGGGGATCTGTTATGGAGATTCGGAAACCACCTTGAGCCGGCAAAAGACATATTCACGCGGGAAGGAAACCTGAGTCCCCTTGACCCTGCCAGCGGATTTTCAGGCAGGGGTGGCAAGGTATGTTTTGATTGCAGGCCAGGTTCAGAAACGCGAGGAAAGATAATGGAGATAAAATGAAACATCACGCAGACAGCGCAAACGCCCCTGTCCTTGTTGGAATAACCGGGGCAAGCGGCTCCATATACGCCCTGAAGCTCATTGAACTGCTGAAAGAGGCAGGCGAGGAGACACACCTTGTCATATCAGAGGCAGGGGAAAAGGTGGCAGCACATGAACTGGGACAAAGGGGTCTGGAGACAATAACAGAGCTGGCTGACCACCTTTACGGCATAAGGGAGATATGGGCGCCTCCGGCCAGCGGTTCAACATGCTGGAAGGCCATGTTCATTGTCCCATGCACCATGGGCACCCTTGGTTCCGTGGCACGGGGCATATCCGCCAACCTGATACACAGGGCGGCAGACTGTTTCCTGAAAGAGAGACGCAGGGTTGTGCTTGTTGTCAGGGAAACGCCCCTGAACCGGATACACATTGAAAACATGCTCGCGGCCCACAAGGCAGGGGCGGTGATATTCCCTGCCATGCCTGCCTTTTACAACCATCCTGGAGATATTGAAGAGATGGCCGCGATGCTTGCGGCAAGGGTGGCTGAACAGGGCGGCATAGATGTCAACATGGAAGGGAAAAGGTGGCAGGGCAGAATCAGCAATAAATGACCATCATTTCCAGACAACCCTATTCCTCCCCCTCTTCTTTGCCATATAGAGCCGTCTGTCAGCAAGCTCAACCAGGTCATCAGACGAACAGTCCTCAACTTCACTCATGGCGGCAACGCCTATGGAGACAGTGACCCTTGGCAGCTCGGTCTGTCCATACCTGAAACTGTGACTGCCTACCAGCCCTCTCAACCGCTCCGCAAAGGATGCCCCGGCTTCGGCAGGACCAAGGCATACACCGTAAAACTCCTCCCC
The DNA here is from genome assembly GCA_964469365.1 of uncultured Desulfobacterales bacterium. Lineage (GTDB taxonomy): Bacteria > Desulfobacterota > Dissulfuribacteria > Dissulfuribacterales > QOAL01 > CAYXYO01. The sequence goes on from CAYXYO010000141.1 coordinate 10,308, forward strand.
GCCGTAACGGCCAAGCCGCTCCTCTCTCCGCATTGAAGACGACATGACCCCGGCCATCTCTGACAGCACAAAGTCGCCTGCCTTGTGTCCGAAACGGTCATTAAACTGTTTGAAATGATCTATGTCTATCATCAGGAAGGTGAAATCCCTCAGGTGGCCCCGCCGTATCTGGGCGATATTGATATCAAAAAGCCTGTCCATTATCCTGCGCTTGGGAAGGTTTGTAAGTTCGTCAAAGTATCCTATCTTTTCCAGGAACTCCTTCTGTTCCATCTCCTTGGTAACATCGGTCAGGCAACCAAAGGAGAGGCTTACAGCATCAGGATATGTTTCTATAACGGCCTGGTCCTTAAGCCACACTATTTTCCCGCCTTCCACCTCTGCCTTGTATATGGCGTCAAGTTTGCCGCTTCTCCTGCCCTCGTCCCGAAGTTCATGGCGCATCTCCGCAAGGCTGGAGCTGTCAAGTATCTCCTCCCTGACCTCAGGCACAATATCCTCATACCTGTAAAGCCTGCGCTCCCTTATGCTGCGGCTGAATTTCACTGCCGCCTCATCAGGAGAACATCCAAGGAGTTCCAGAAGTCCCCGGCTCACAAACTCGTACCAGATGACAGACCTGTCTCCCTGCCACGCGGAGATGTAAGGCATCACCATGCAACTGCACTCATCAAACCGCTGGTACGCTTCAACCGCGTCCCTCAACTTTCTGTCCACAGAGGCGCAGCAGCCCATGTTCAAAAGACGTCCGTAATAGGAATAAGGCATCAGAAAACTCTCCGCACAAAATCAAGATAATGGATATCAGGATGACCAAAGGGGTCACCGGCCTGACAGATGTCCATGCCTTCATTAACGACCCGATCAGCCATGACCTGTCCTGCCTCAAACCCGCCGCATCCTGTCCGCGTTTCAATCCTGGCATGGGGCGTTATCACATTATACATTCCCATGGCATATAGTTTCAAACATAAATCCAGTACCGCGTCCTCTCCGCATCTGACATCAAGGCCGCCTGCCTCCCGCAGTTTCCAGGCTGAAACAGCAAAACATTCCCTGCCGACAGCCAGCACATTGGCCACGTCAAGCAGCCTGCCCATGTAGCCCGGATCATCTGCCATAAAACCGTAATGGCTGTAATGCCACCTGCCTGTCCCGTCCAGCATGACGCCAGCATGTATCACCCTGCCGGCCGGATCAAGCCACAGACCTGACACTGCCCCGGAAGAGGGTCTCGCCGCATGCGATGCCAGTTCGCGGACCACATCCGGCAACAGGGGACGGACAGCATCGCAATCAAGGAAGACAAAGAGGTCCGCACTGCTGTCAAAAAGGGTGTCTGATGAAAACGCGGAAGTCATTGAGCTGAAAAAATGGCGCTCAACGCTCAAGTTGCCTGAACGCGCGCAGCCATCCCTTGTAAAGGCAGACCAGGCAGACTCCATGCGGCTCCTGCCGCCATACATGACAAGGGCGACATGCAGAGACGGCGTATCATATCTTACCCGGTAATGGCCGGGCCAGCCCTCTACATGTTCAACCCTGCCGGGACAACCCCTACGGTCAACGGCGTCCCGCACGGCCCGCAGTCCCGCATCAAAGGCATAGGCCTTGTTGTCCAGGTCAAGGGCAGTGGAAGACGGAGCGCACCTCCAGTGGTAAAGCACCCTTGGGATATGGCAAATTCTCCCTGCCAGTTCTGAGATCCTCAGGGCAAGGTCATGATCCTGACTGCCCTCATACCCCTTTCTGAAACCTCCAGCCTGTTCAAACCTGCTACGCCTGTAAAAGGTGAGATGACTGGTGTACATGTTGGAAAGGAGCAGATCAGGCGACCAGGCAGGTTTCAGGTACGGGGTGCCGGAAGAGCCGTCAGGAAGGATGGAGTCCTCATCACTGTAGAGCATGTCGCAGCCTGACACTGCCCTTATACATGCTGCCGCACATTCAAGGGAATACGGCTCCACAAGGTCGTCATGGTCAACAAGACAGACAAAGTCGCCTGATGAAATCCCGAATGCCGAGTTTGAGGCGGCTGAGATATGACCCCGCTCCCTGCGGAAACAGACCTTTATCCTGTTGTCGGCAGAGGCAAATTCATCCAGAAGGCCCTGGACAACGCTGTTTTCCGAACAGTCATCCGCAAGGCACAGCTCCCAGTTTTGCCATGTCTGCGCCTGGACAGACTCCACCATTCGGCGCAGGTCATCTGGTTCAGGGTCATAAACAGGGGTAAGGACTGAAAAGAGCATATCCGCCACAACAGCACCCCTTACTCCACCCGGCCACCTCTTCCAAGAAGCATATGCTTGAGCTGCCTCAGGGGACGGGTGACACGCCATGAGATCCCCTTTTTCATGGCGTTGATCTCCTGCCTTAACCGCATGTTTTCATCCTCAAGGCCTGATGCCAGTTTTTCAAGTCTTGCGCGTTCAGCCAGCAAGCCTTCCAGCGGAGAATCCCAGGCATATAACCCGCCGCTTCCGGGAGCGGCCTCAATAACAAACTGGTATGTGTTGTATTCAGGATTGACCTTTTCAAGATATGCCGTCACTTCCCTGGGGTAGCTGTCATACATGGTTCCAAATTCAGTGGCGCGTGGATCTATCACAATGCGATGAATGGCAAGGGCGGCAAGCCCATGTTCCTGCAACATGTTCAAAAGGGTTTTTAAGGTAAAAAAACGCAGATGCGTCCTGTCGAGGAGTCCTGACGAGGATGTATCCCATTTTCCGTCCAGGAGTTCCAGGGCAAGGGATGCGTGGGCAACATTGGGCACTGAGAAAAAAATCCTGCCTTCAGGGGCAAGAAGCCCGGCGGCCTGTTCAAGGACAGCGCCAGGGTCTTTCAGGTGTTCCAGCACCTCAACAGCCACCACATAATCAAACCTGCTATCCCCCAGGGCGTCAAGCAGCATGGAAGGGGTGTCAAGGTCGGCATTGATTACCTGTTCACACACCTTTTCAGCGGCATGGGCCGCCCTCTTGTCAATCTCCACGCCGGTCACGGCGCAATTAAAGGAATCCCTGAGCAGCCTGCTGAAAAAACCGTCCGCGCATCCAAGTTCCAGCACCCTGGAACCGGGCCGCAACTGTTTCAGTATCCATGTATGGACATTGTTGTCATTGTGAAAATCTATGACAGGCCGGTATGGCGAGGCTGCGATATCATCCGGGACAAACCTGTCAGAAGGCTCAGGCGCCACTTCAAGCGGCTCATTGTCAAGGGTTGCAGGCAGATTCAGCTCAAAACCTTCCCGCCCCGCTCCAATTCCAATAACGGTATGGGGATTAAGGTCGTCGCCCTGGAACATGACCCTGCGGAAGGGCAGTCTGGAAGAAAGCATGTGCCAGAAGATTTCAGGGGTGAAACGCCAGTAGTCACCCGGATAATCATGTATCTGGAAATTCATTACGGAGGAGATGAGGATTATTCCGTCAGGAGCCAGGATACGAAGCAGTTCCTTCATGGCAAGCAGCGGGTCATAAACATGTTCCAGTGTGTCAAAACATATCACCCAGTCGGCAGAACCGTTGGGAAAGGATAGTCTGTGGACATCCTCTATCATGTCCACGCCTGGCCCCTTTCTCATGTCACAGCCCACATAGTCAGCGCCCGGGAAAAATGGCCTGAGGTCAGCAAAGCCCTCCTGACCGGGCACCTGATAGGCCCCTATTTCCACAACCCTTCCCCCCCTGAAGTGCTGTCCGGCGACAGCGGAGAGAAGATCCTTCAGATTCTGTCTCATCCTGTTCCCCTCCTAAAAATGCTTTGGAGAACTGGAATTCATCTCCTGGGCAAGGGCCATCATCCTGTTGTTGATTTCCGTCATCTCCCGCAGACTAAAACGGGCGCCATTAACCAGGGGGACATAGTATTCCACCCCGGGAAGGGGCTGAACCGCCTGATCTTCCCGCCACTTCATTCCGGCAGGGTCCTTGACAAACTCTTCCGGAAGCATGCCCTGTTCCAGGGCCATGTCATACAGTTCGGTTCCCACAAGGGGATAGAAAATCTGGGGAGCAAAATATGTTGGAGCGAGTTTTCTGGCAAAATCAACGCTCTCCTCTATCATATCCATGTCTTCTCCCGGAAGTCCAAACATGAAAAAGGCAAATGTGTCCATGCCCATCTCCCGGCACTTGTGAAACACCCTGAGGGCGTCACTGTTGCTGAACCGTTTTTTAAGCACCTTGCGCCGGAACTCCTCGTTTCCCACCTCAACGCCTATCAGAAGAAGACGGCATCCAGATTCATAGAGCATCTCAAGCAGCCAGTCCTTTGCCTCATCCACCCTTAAAAGAACGGCATAGGGGCTGCCTATCTCCTCCCTGTAACGGCCGCAGAACTCCTCAACCCACTCCCGTCTTGTGGCAAAAAGCTCATCCCATAGCTCAAACTTTTCACCCATTCCCCCAGAGGCAAGCATTTTCATTTCAGCAATGATATTTTCAGGGGAACGCTTCCTCACATACTTTCCCAGCCCGCTAAATTCACGGATATAGGTTGAATTGTTACAAAAGGTGCAGGAGTAGGGACATCCCCTGCCAGCACCCACAGGCATGCCTCCCAGGGCGCAGAAATCCTCCACGGTCATTCCCGCATCCCGCATGAAAAGCTCCCTGTCCCAGAAGGGCAGTTCATCAAGGTCGCGGGGCAGCGGCCTGAGGGGATTTTTATGAAGGGATGTCCTGAACCAGCCCTTTTCCCTTACCCACAGGTTTCTGACATCGCGGCAACTCTTCCCGCCCTCAAGGTTATGTAGCATCTCGGCAAAGGCCTCCTCTCCCTCTCCGAGACAGAGTATGTCCACATCAGGACACGCGGCCACTTCGTCAGGTTTCAGGGTGACATGATAACCTCCGCAAACCACCGGCACGTCAGGCATCCTGCGCTTTATCTCCCCTGCCATCTCCCTGACATTGGGCCACTCGCTTGTTGAAACCGAAAAGGCCACAATATCAGGCGACAGCGCCGCCGCCCTGTCAACAGCGGGCATCATCTCCTCCCTGCGGTTGGCTGAAACAAGGCTTACCCTGTGCCCCTCCCTGCTGATATAAGCGGACAGGGCGGCTATTCCCGTATGAAATGAGGTGCGTGACAGGGTTCCGAGATATACATTACAAAACAGCACATGCATGGACATTATATTTCTCCGGTTATGGATTTCTTAAAGTAAAACATGAAATGCGAGTCTAATGCGTCACATGAAAGGTTTCAACACGGTAAAACAGGGGAGCAGGATCAGGGAGAGGATTTATACACAGTAAAGAGGTCGGAAGCCCACCACCGCTGGGGGTGCTTCCCGATATGCTTTGTGAAAAACTCATAGAGTGGGGCAAGGACATCTGACGCGTCTCCCTCCAGGGGATCCACCGGCGGATGACACACAACCCTGTATCTGCCCGGCCCTTCACACAAACATACATAGGCCGCCACAAGGCTTCCTGTCTTTTTCGCCATTCTCCATGCCCCCCCGGCAAGCTCAACCTGACGTCCCATAAACCTTACCCTTATGGACGCGGCTCCAGCGGAGGGCGGAAGCTCGCCCACCATGAAAACAGCATCACCGCGGCCAAGCGCCCTGTAAAAAAAGAGGCGGTCATGTTCCTGATGCACCACGGGCCGTCCCATGTATTTTTCCATATTACGGTATTTTCTGTAAAAGAAGTCTCTTACAGCCTCTGGCAAACGCTGGTCTTCCACCACTGCCGAACTCATGCCGTTGGTATGCAGACCGGCAAGGCCCAGCAAGAGAAGTCCCATGGTAAAACTGTCAAAATGGCATGTAAGCAGGACAAGGCCCCGGCCCTGGCGGGAACTCTCCAGCAGTGGGGCCACATTTTCAATAATGGAACGGTCAAAGCAGGTCCTGATACGTTCCGGGCTGCCAAAGGACTCGGTTTCCCACTCCTCCCTGGAAAAAACCTGAAAACGCTCCCTTGCCATGCGGCTTATCTCATGCCCCGGCAAATCAGGACGCAACATATGAAGCGCGTCAATCACAGCGGCCCTTACATGCCTTCTGCCAGCCAGAAAATTACGCCACTCCCTGTCAAACCTGTAATTCAGACTGCCCCTTAACAGGGCGAGACGATATCCTGTTCCAAGGGGAGCTCCGGCGAGAATGGGCAGAACAAACCTGTAATCAAGGGATTCAAGTAAATTTCCTGTATCGATTACCCTATCCCCCCTCTATTGCCGAATCGTCTTCCACCACCGCCCATTCCCGCCTGAAGCTGACCACACCAAGCCCCTCATGGTCGCTTTTTATCATAAACGGCTCGGAATACTTCACATGATGCAAATGGAGTCCATGTTCATCTGTTATGCCACCAACCACCCTGTATTCTCCGTCAAGCAGGGAGAGCTGGTCAAGCCTCAGGGTCACCCTGACATGCTCTCCTCTGCCGAGGACAGTAAGTTCACATCCGTCATAGGTGGTGAGGGAGCCGAAACAGATGAGTTCATCACTCCTCACCAGGGCGAAACCGAAATGGGTACGCAGTTCGTCGTCAAGGGCCTCAACCTTCATCTGCAGGATCACATCCTCAAAGGGGGCCAGCTCTGTCAACCTGCTCCCGTCAGGTCTCCTTATGCTCACATCACTTATAATACACGGAGATGACGCAGCGGCAGGCAATGTCTCACCATCGTGGCTCTTCCTGTAGGTCTTCTCCC
>CAYXYO010000142.1:0-3229 GCA_964469365.1 uncultured Desulfobacterales bacterium
GTGGACGCGTAAGGTCCGGGTTTTGTGCCGACACCCTTTAGGAACATCCAGTCCAGATTTCCCACAAATCCACCTGCATCCGGGCCGAAAGCCATGCTGTAGCCATAGACAGCCCATATTATGGAGATCACGCCGAGGCATATGAAGCTCTGCATTATGGTGGCCAGTACATTCTTTGACCTGACCAGTCCGCCGTAAAAGAGGGCAAGCCCCGGAGTCATAAGCATAACCAGGGCTGTTGCAATCATCATAAACGCTGTATCACCTGTATTCATAACATTTTCCTTTCCTAAAAAATCAGGACGGGCTGGAATCAGACGGGAAGTCAGTTGCTGTATGCCGTTTCGCTGTGTTCGGCCAGGTCAAGCCCCAGTTGTTCTGCTTCAGGCTCAACCCTGAGGTCGCCAAGCACCATTGAGACAAACCTGAGTATGGCTATGGTGAATGCGAACGCGTAAACGCCTACCACCATAACACCGAATATCTGCGTTCCGAGAAACGCCGCATTGCCTGCGAAAAGGCCGTCGGCGCCGCCGGGATTGATTGCCTTAGAGGCGAAAAGCCCAAGGCATATTGTCCCGATCACGCCGCCAAGTCCGTGAATTCCTACCACATCCAGACTGTCGTCATATCCGAATCTGGATTTCATCATTACGCCGCCATAACAGGCGGCGCCTGCAATTATACCAATCAAAACCGCCGCATTGGGTCCTACGAATCCGGCTGCCGGAGTTATTGTGGCAAGTCCGCCAATGGCGCCTGACGCCGCGCCGAGGGTTGTTGGTTTCCCGGCGTACACCCATTCAACCAGTGTCCAGGTCAGCATGGCGGACATGCCTGCCAGGTGGGTTGCCACAAAGGCTGTGCCTGCTATGCCGTCAGCGGCAAGGGCGCTTCCGCCGTTAAAGCCGAACCATCCGAACCAGAGCAGCCCTGTGCCAAGAAGTGTCATGGGCAGGTTGTGAGGCATGAAGCTTGACTGCCTGAAACCCTTGCGCGGCCCTATTACAAGCACTGCGGCAAGGGCCGCTGCGCCTGATGTGAGATGCACCACAAGTCCGCCAGCGAAGTCAAGCACACCCTTTTCACCAAGCCATCCGCCGCCCCATATCCAGTGGCATACCGGATTGTACACCAGGATGGTCCAGAGCAGGCTGAAGAGCAGAAAGGGCGCGAACCTCATCCTCTCGGCAAAGGCGCCTGTTATCAGCGCAGGGGTTATTACAGCAAACATGCACTGATAGATCATAAATACAATGTGGGGAATGGTTGTGGCGTACCGGGCGCTGGGCGCGGTTCCCACGCCGCTCAGGCCAAACCATGCCAGGGAGCCCACAAAACCTCCCACGTCAGGTCCGAAGGACATGCTGTAGCCAATGTAGACCCACTCAATGCTCACAAGGCCGATCATGATAAAGCTCTGCATGATGGTGCCAAGGACATTTTTGGATCTGACCATGCCTCCATAAAACAGGGCGAGGCCAGGGGTCATTAAAAGAACCAGCGCTGCTGAAACAAGTATGAAGGCGGTATCGCCTGCCGAAATTTGTGACACAACAAACACTCCTGTTGCTTAAAAGTTTACGATTTTGAAAACCACAGATTCACAAAACAGAAGTTTAAAGCACAAAACGGGCCACAAGCAGGCTGTATTTTTAACATGCCGTCAATACTATTGTTTTCAGGTTGGCAGCGCATAGGTCCGCAGGGTAAAATTACTTTTTTGTAAACAGGCGCAAAAAAATTCTACAATTTTGTAATTTTTATCCGGGCGTGTCTGTTAAAAGGCCATGCTCAATGTAATGCCTCCGTAGACAAAGTTGTTGTGGCCCGAGCCCTTCACGCTTCTGTCCGCCATGTCTTTTGACGCGTCGCCGCCAAGGGGGAATACCCAGTGCAGTTCAGGGGTAACCGTAAAGTATGCGGCTTCCCTTTGTTGCATGAAGGCGCTGAAGGGAATGGGCATGGATGCTGACAGTATGCCGTCGTGAAGGTTGCTGAATTTGTCTGACGGGTCATCGGGGTCAGGGTAGGCTCCGGCATCCTGTGAGGCAAGATAGCTGCCCTGGAGCCCCAGATCCAGGGAGATGCCAGAAGAGAGGTCAATGGAATGGGACACTCCCAGTACGATATAGGTGCTGTTGTAGTGGGCAAATTCCTGGTAGATGGTCAGGGTCGGGGCCAGGATGGTGTTGACAGTGCCTGAAATGTAAAGTTCCTGGCTGTCGTCAAGGCCGTCCAGGCTGTAATATATGTAACCTGCCTCTGCGTCTATTATGCCGAAGCTGTGGCCATAGGAGATGGTGTAGTCCACCTCGTTCAGGTTTTCAATCCCATTGTCATATGGATCAGTGTCATAGTTCATCCATATGTTGGCGCTGAAGCCCCTGAAAGAGAATGTGGCCGAAGGCTGCAGGACCACGCTGTCGCGGCTCAGTTCCTGTCCTCTCCATATGTACTGGCTCAGGATGCTGACAGACAGGTCGGCTTCCGGCCTGTCCCCCTCTCCAAGGGCTGCTTCACACCATGAAAGGGCAAGCAAAATACCCAGTATGACAGTTTTTGTTTTTAATGACATTTCAAGACCCCTTTTCTTTTTTTGATGTTTGTTTGGGCCCAGGGTGTCGCTTTTGGTGAAAATGGACAGAGCAAGAGGGGTGCCAATGTATATGGTTTATGTTTTTGTAATGTAAAACAGGTAGTTGTCATCGTGTTGGGGTTTGAATTGCGTGAAAGAGTATCTTGCAATTTTGGAAGATTTTGAGCTTTTGACATGCCTCGGCAATGTTGTGATGCCTGTTGGAGTCAACGTGGAAGGGGGAGAGGTTTATGGGTTGTTGTCAGGGAGACGCAGGCAGGGGCAGGGCGCTTGATTACAATATTGTAATATTTGTCGAGGCAATAATTGTATTTTTGTAGTTAAGTTTATTTTTTTTACCTGTTTGTTTTTTGTTGGCCCAAACCTCCATGCCAAAGCCCTTCCAGCTCCCTATGGCGCATGGTGGGGGGGTGACCATTCGTGCGGGCCCCGGACCTCTTCTTCGGCCCGAAGGGGAAGGGTAATGAACAAGCCCTGGAAAACCTGACAAGGATTTCAGACCACCACGGAAACCGTATCCGATTTTTTAACAAGATATACCGTCGTTTTAATGCCTGAAACCTTTTCGGCATAGCTCCCGGCCCTGCGGCATATCATCTCCACCACATCCCTGCGCCCTGCAATCTCTAT